>PASX01000035.1 GCA_002713455.1 Fidelibacterota bacterium | reverse complement strand
CTGTCATTCCAAAAGAAAGTTCGATCTATGATAATGCCGGCAATGTGGCTGCAACAACACAATCTGCGAATACAATAAAATTAAAAGATTTAGCTGGCCCGCTAGTAAAAACAATCACGCCAAAAGCAGATAATACAGCAATCATTGTAACTTTTGATGAGGAAGTATTTACGAAAAGCGATGGTACGGGGATCCTTGATACCTCCGATGTAACCTTAAGTTTAGCTGGTGGAAATGCAAAATTAAAAAATCCCAAACCGACTAGTTTTGCAAAAAGCACTAATGTGTATACACTTGGAATTGATCTAGAAGGGAAAGTAAATGGATTTGAGGTGATCACAGTTCAGATCCAATATAATGCGGTATATGACTCGATAGGTAATGTGGCAAGTCCCTTGCAGGCAGTTAATACGGTTCAGCTGATCGACCAAACAGCGCCAACCTTTGCCGCTTTAGTGATGGCATCGGATAATAGTGCAATTAATGTGAGTTTTAGTAATCCGGTCTTCAAAGCATCAGACGGAACAGGCGCTCTTGAATTGGCTGACTTTGTTGTTTCATTATCTGGTGGAGTAGCTACCTTAAATAATAATACCCCAACGAGCATTTCATTAAATGATACAACCAATACTTATACATTAGGATTAGCTCTAACAGGGGTCGCAGATGGAAATGAAGTTTTAACAATCAAACCTGCTGAAAATTCGATCTATGATAAGACAGGGAATGTAGCAAAAACTGATCAAGGTCTTACCAGTATCAATCTTTTAGATAAAGCCCTGCCGGTCATTATATCAATTGATATTGCATCAAGTAATAAAACAGTTAATGTGAAATTCAGTGAACCAGTATTTAGCACCGCATTTGGCAAAGGTGAGCTCAGCTTTGCAGATTTTATTCTTTCCATGGCTGGCGGTACTGCGAGCCTTCCTTCTCCCTTTCCAGATGGAATTACTAAGATTGGCGACAGTACATTTGCGCTAGGAATTAAAACAGTAGGAATTCAAAGTGGTTATGAATTACTGACCGTACTTCCTTCGCCTGATGCTGTCTATGATGCTACGGGTAATGTTGCCAACTTTTTTAGCCAAAGTAATAATTTTGCGAAACTGAATGATAAACAGTTACCTCTTCGACCAACTGGCATCGCAGCATTACCTGGTGATCGAAAGGTTACTCTGGGATGGATCAATAGTCCAGATGCAGATGTTGCAAAGTATTATATCTATTACGATACATCGCCAGATCCAACAACCTTAAGAGACTCAACTGATAATCCGTTCGATTCTCAAAAGTTGATCACCCCATTGATCAATGATACAACATATTACTTTAAAGTTTCGTCTGTCGATAGCTCATATAATATTAGTACAAAATCTCTTGGCGCAAGTGCGACACCAATTAAAGGAAGAGTATGGATCGTTAAGACAGATACAACTGGTGGTACAGGTGATTTTGAATACATACAAGATGCGATCACCGCTAGTAAGGATATTGATACAGTACTGATCCATCCAGGTACCTACATGGGTGGAATTAATTTTGCTGGTAAGAAGATCGTGATGGGCTCATTATTCCTAACAACTGGTGATACAGCATATATTGATTCGACCGTGATCGATGGAGATGAATCATCGAGTGCAGCAACATTTATATCTGGCGAAGACTCCACAGCTGTCCTAACTGGACTATCCTTAACCAAGGGTTATACCGTAATTACGGGTGGTGGTGGTATACGGATTGAGAATTCAAGCCCACGATTAAAGAATTTAAAGATCTATCAAAACACCGCTAATGTTGGTGGTGCCGGAGTTAGTTGTAATAACTGTAATTCCCGGATCACCGATGTAGTGATCACTGGTAATTCCACAACAGGCAAAGGTGGTGGCGTCCATATATTAGGTGGCGGAACTGCAGAGCTATTAAATGTGGAGATCAAAAATAATGAAGCCCAAAGTCATGGAGGTGGATTGGCCATTGAAGGCTTGGTAGGCTTGACCACTATTCCAGATATGAAAAAGGTAAATATTACTGGAAATAAATCTACAGGTGGCGCTGGTGGTGGTCTCTATGTGAATTCAGCTAAGGTCAATCTATCAAGAACATATATTCAAGACAATTCTGCTGACATGTTTGGTGGTGGTATCTCTTTAGAATACGGATCTAGGCTTGATATAGCAAATGCATTCATATCAGGCAATCTTCTTTCCAGTGGTACGCAAGGAACCAATGTATTTGTAGGAAAATCTGATGAGATCATTGGATCTACTGAGCTATTCAACGCTATCAATGTTAATATGATCGATACTGTTACGACGAATGCCTTATCCATGTATAGCAATGGGCTCTACAAACAAATAATTCTTAACTCCATTATTATTGGAACCGCAAATGCGGCGATCCCCACTTCGAACTTTGATCTGCATTATAGTTACTGTGGTAACTGCGATGATCTATTAACATTTAAAACAAATGTAGGAAATTTAACTGGTGACCCTGCTTTTATTGACAGTGCCAAAGGTGATTTTAATCTTAGTGACCAATCATTATTGTTAAGTGGAGCAACACCAACATTTACATCGGTCACAAATGAGACCTATACTGCACCGACTAATGATCTGAATGGAGACATTAGGCCAAGTCCATATGGCTCCATATTGGATATTGGCGCATATGAAAGTCCTTTTTCAGGAAAGTCATTAGCGGCAAGTGGAATTATTGATGGTCTTTCAGCCAATAATGAGATCGATTACAGTAATATTACTTCCTCCCTATCTGCTCAATGGAATGCCTATCAGGATGATAGTCTAGGTGTATATACCTATCAATATGCGATCGGTGATACCCTAGCAAATAATATAAAGGATTGGACCAACAACGGTACAGATACGAAAGTAACCGTTACTGGACTTGAGCTAGTCAACAGCACTACATATTATTTTAGTGTCCGGATCAAAAATTCATCTGGAACTATTTTACAGACACTCAAAACTGATGGTGTTTTTATTGATACACAATCGCCCGTTATTGCATCCATGCAAGATGGCGCTGATAATGATGTTGACTGGTATGGTGCATCTAGTAAGGCAAAGATCATTCTCAATGTCACAGAGAATTCTGGTATCGCAAACTATGAGTACTCTGTCGGAACAGAGGCTGGTGAAAAAGATATATTTAACTGGTTTTTGGGCCAAGATAGTGTTGGTTTCTTCGATGTTTCAGACCTAGTGGAGGGCACAGATTATTTTGCAAATGCTCGCGTTACAGATCGTGTTGGATTTAAATCCGAGGTGATCTCTACTGATGGATTCCGAATGGATTATGGTATTCCTGTTGCAGGAACAGTATCAATTAAAGCACCTTTCCAGTCTGATACAAATAATATCATATTTACCTGGCAAGGATTCTCCGATGCCCTAAGCGGAATTGGCCATTATGATTATACGATTGGTACAACTGCTGGAGCAGCAGATGTTGCACCAAGGACCAATACAGGATCCATGGACAGTACAACCGCTACCAATCTCAAGCTTGGCAACAATAACACATATTATATTACTGTATATGGCGTTGATCTTGTTGGCAATGAGATCTCAGCAAACTCCAGCGGTATAACGATCGACCTTGTTCCACCTACGATAGGAACTCTTGCTGATGGTTCAGCTGAGGACGTTGAATGGTTAAAAGACACTCTCCAAGCAAGTGCAAATTGGACAGGATTCTACGATCTAAATGGTATCGATTATTATGAACTCGCTCTTGGAACTACTGCATTAGGTACAGATATCAAAGACTGGACCGATGTAGGAAAGGACACATCTTTTACATTTACAGAAATTTTATTAAAGATCAATACTGACTATTATTTTAGTATAAAAGCCCGTGATCAATTGGGCAATATTTCAGAACCTATTTCTTCGGACGGCTTTCGGATCGATGCAGAAGGACCGAAAATATCCAATAATTCAGTCCCAACGGATTCACCATTATCCATTTTTAATCCGATCTCCATCGATCTGACGCTGACCGAAGATGTAACTTCATATGAGATACAAACTGTATCTGCTCAAGGTGACCCATCTGGAAACTCATCTCAAGTATCCAAAGTTGGAACCAATATTAATATCCAATTGACCCCTCCATTTACTAGTGCAGATCAAATTACTGTTTCAGTAAGTCTAACTGATGTCGCTGGAAATATCAATAGTGGTTTGAACTACACATATACAATTGGATATCTTGCTGATTACGATAATGATGGTAGCGTGATACTTGCAGATCAAACTGAATTCGTAACCGCATGGAACAATAATGATCTGACTAAAGAATTAGGACCAGTCACTGGAACAGCTCCTTATTTTAAACCTACGCCAGATGGTGAATTTAACACTCGAGATGGAATGGCATTTGTACGAATGTGGTATTGGGATAAGTCTAATGCGTCAGGTAAGCTGATGGCAAAATTACAAGCCAGTCAAGGGTATCCTTTAAATATTGAGATCGAGGCAGACCATATGATGGTCTATCCACCTAAGGGGACCAAAGCAGTTGAATTGATCTTAGATTATCCATCGATGGATATGAAAGTCAAGCTTCCTCAAAGTGAAATATTTAGTGATAAAGGAATGACCTTATCAATGGCAGATACAATTGGAGGACAACTTCTAATTAATACTGCCTATTTTGAAAAGAGCGATAGACCTGTTCGAATCGATCTGCAGCACTTACAAAGAGAACGAAATATACCTGTGGACATATCGTATCTCTTCTTGGATGAAAATAATGAACCACTTTCTAGTGGGAATGAGTTTCTGGATATCAAGCCGATCCCAAAAGAGTTTGCCCTTCATGATAATTACCCGAATCCATTTAATCCTGTGACAACGATCAATTACGATCTTCCAAAAGAAGGTAATGTGCGTTTGATCATCTATGATATCATGGGTCGAGAGATCGCCAAGTTAAATAATGGGTTTATGCCTGCTGGGTATCATAGCGTAAAATGGAATGCACGGAACCAGTTTGGCGTTGAGGTTTCTGCTGGTGTCTATTTCTACCAGATCCAAGCAGGACAGTTTTCTAAAACTCAAAAGATGATCCTTTTAAAGTAAAAAGGCAGAGTTTTTACCTCAAAAAGCTTCTCTTTAGTTGTTGAATAATTATGATTAATTTTACCTGTATTTTTGTGCCTCCTTATCTGTGATAGGTATCACGATACTTTTGACATAAAGATGACTATATTTTGAATTCGCGATTCGAATACAAATGAGTAAGAATAAACACATACTAAAGCTATTTAGTTCTTTTGGTAAGAACGGGGGCCTTCTACCCTCTATTCTTTACCTATCCCTATCTTTATCTATCTATGCACAATCATCTGTTAGTGTTATTAAGCCAGAGCTGGAACATGACGATGATAATGGCACCTATAATTCTTTTGTCAGAATCAACGAGTCTTTCAGCACCTATCTTCTTGCCTTTACAGGATACGGTGGTCAAGCAGGCTATTTAAAAACATTCCAACTATCAAAGGATGGACGTACCATTACTCCTTTGAAATTAAATGGGAATGATGACTTTAACTTCGACTCAAAAAGAGGAGTTTTTAACTCTGTAGTACAATTGACCTCAGACATCTTTGTCTTGGCCTATTCCGGAAGAAGTTCAGATGGGTATATCAAGACCTTCAAGATAGATGCTGACGGAAAAGCCGTTACCGAAAAAGATAGTGATGAGCATGATAACAAGCATGGTGAGCATAACTCTTTGATCAAACTGGATGATAATACGGTCATCCTAGCTTACTATGGTGAAGGTGGTACAGGTAGTCGTGGTGGTTATGTCAAAGCCTTTGACATAACAACTGATGGCGCGATCACTGAAACAGCGGTGAAAAGATTTACGGCTGGAACAAGTAACTATAATAAAGTGGTCAAGGTTGATAATAATACGGTAGCGATTGTTTCTACGAGGTCTGGTGCATGGATCGAAACTTTGGACCTCGCAGCTGATGGAAAGAGTTTTACTGAAGTACAAGAAAAACAATTCGACACTCGAGGTTTATATTTAGACCTGATCGCGGGAGAACCAGGAAAGTTTATTGCTGCTTATGACGGTATTGAAGGTAGTTATGGAGGAGAACTCTCAACTTTCTCTATCACTAATGATGGAGCGATCACTCATGAAGCTATACTGAAACACACAACTTATTCGGGTACATATTGGAATAGTTTAGTTAAAGTCAGTACAGATGTCTATGCCTTAGTTCATCGTGATAATGGTAACAGAGGAACAATAAAAACTTTCTATATACCTGCTGATGCAAAGTTGATATCAGAGGTAACAAGTGAAAGATTTTATAATAGCAATAATTCACATAATTTTTTAACAAAGATAGATTCGGATACCTATGTCAATCTATGGGCCGGTAATGGAAATAACGGATTTATAGGCACATTTACAATCAATAGTGACCGCCCCTACTTTAAGTCAGTGAAATTAGCGTCTGATAACAAATCGATCACAATAGAAACTAATGAACCAATTTATACATCTACTGGTGCAACCACTTCCCCAGTTAAAGAAGATTTCATTTTTTCTTATAGCCGAAATAGTGATGAGGCAAACTTAACAAGTACGACACCTTCGAGTATTGAAATAAGTAATATTAACACCACATTTAAGCTAGGAATTTCGTTAGATAAATTAGCTAGTGGTGTAGGAACAATCACCGTTAACCCAAAAAATGCAAACGAGCTATTTGACGCTAACGATAACAAAGTTCCCTTGCAAAATTTAACAGATGGTTCTCTTAGTTCTGCAGTTCAGAGAAACAAAAAAACATTGAATGATTTGTATTTACCTATCATTACAGGAGTCGTGGGTGATATCCCAGTTAATAACACCTCTATTGAGGTCCAATTTAATGAACCAATCTTTAGAAAAAATGATGGAAGCGGTGGTGATGGCACCCTTGAAAAAGAAGATTTTGCTCTAGCAATAACCAACGGAACTGCTAAGTTAGCAAGCGCCACCCCCTCTAATATCGCTTACACTGGTGGTAACAAGTATAGATTAACATTTGCGGTTACTGGACGGGCAGATGGCACAGAAGATCTATCTGTAACACCNGTCGCAAATTCCATCTTTGATAAAGCTGGTAANGCNGCANCNACNACNCAAAGTAATAATTCCAAAAAACTCAATGATGGTCGTATTTCAATCAAGGGAAATAAATCTGTATATGCTAGCACTGCTAACTATTTTAAAACTCTTAAGATAAGTGACACTCAATATATTTCCTATGGTAGAATAGGTAACAGTTGGGGTCAGCTATATCGGTACAATATTAGTGATGATGGAGCCACATTTACCGGAAGACATTCCGTAGGTTCTGCTGCTGGTAGTAATGGTTATCAATCTATCGTTCACGGTAGAGGCTCTATCTATGTTAGCGCTGAAGCAGGACGTTTAGAAGGAAATGCTAGTGAATATGGTAGCATTCTTAGAACATGGTCTATTGCCGCAGGGGAAAGTTCTAATCAATATCAATATTTTCGTTTGATTGAAAGTAAAAATATTTTAATAAAGACAGATGGTAGTCCAGGTACAAGCGCTAACTATGGGAAGCATAATTCACTGACTAAGCTAAATGATAGTACATTTGTAGTAGCATACCAAGGCTGGGATTATGATGGCTATATCGCTACGTTAAAGATAGATGTGACCGGCAAGATAACGGTACTTGAACAGTTTGAGTTTGACAAAACTAATGCAAATTATAATTCGCTGATCACTGTTGATGATAATACAGTTGCTCTCAGTTATANTAATGGTTCTATAGGCCAAATTAAAACTTTTACCATTGCCACAGATGGTAGCTCGATCGCAGAAGTCAATAAAAAGACAATACCCAAATCAGGAAAAAATTATTTTTCATTCGTCAAAGTTAGTGAATCGATCTACGCATTGGCATTCCAAGGTGANGGNGCNGATGGNTNTATCAGCACAGTCCAGATTTCGCTAGATGGTTCAACGATTGATTTTAAAGACACCTATAAACACGATCCAGTCCAAAATGACTATAACTCACTGATAAAAATAGCACCCAATACACTTATGCTGGCATATTCAGGTCTTGGTCAGGATGGGTATATCAAAACCTTTACACATGCAAATGATGGAACCAATATCACTCAAGTCATTTCATTGGAACATAATCAACAAAAAGGTATGTATAATGATCTGACTCAGATCGATTCGGATACTTACCTCTTAACTTATGNGCAAGAAAACAACCATTTTTATTACAGAACTTTTACCAGTAATTGGCTAGAAAGTGAAGTTGCTCCTGAAATTTCTAAGGTAAAACTGAAAAATGATAATTCTGAGGTTTACGTCACATTCAACGAGCCTGTTTATACAGCCAAAGGTGGGACGACAGCTCTGGTTAAAGAAGATTTTAAGCTTTCATTATCTGGAGGTACGGCTAAGCTCGGGAGCACAACCCCAACTAGCTTTTCTAAAAATAGCAATACGTATACATTGGGTATCTCTCTGACAGGTACCCCAGATGGACTTGAGAGACTCACAGTTTCACCTGCAGCTGCGGATGCGATCTATGATGCCAATGATAATGCTGCTGGTTTGGAAAACTTAAGAAACTCGGTAAATTTATTTGACAAAACACTTCCTAGTATTCTTTCAGTAGTAGACTTTCAAAATGAATATATTGATATTACTTTTTCTGAACCAGTTTTTGGAGGAAAAAACGGCTATACCAAGTTGGATGTGAATGATTTTACCTTATCCATAGCTGGTGGTACTGCTACGCTCACTAACAATAGACCTACCGAGGTAATTGGCTATGGTGGTCCGAGACAAGATGATGACTTTGGATATAAATTTAGATTAAAAATAAAAGGTAGAATAACTGGCGTTCCGAATGGAGAAGAAAAGATAACAGTAACGCCGACTGCTAACTCCATTCACGATATGTATAGCAATACAGCCTCTACAACTCAAAAAAATAATGTTGCATCTCTTTCAAAAGCTAAAATACTCAATATTGGGGAACTTGAATATGATGACAAATNTGGACGAATGGGTACAGTTGTCCATGTCGCNAATGATGTCTATGCAATATCCTATGAGGGGGAAGGTAATGATGGTTGGATCCAAACATTCTCTGCTTCTGACGATGGATTAAATATTCAAGGAATACGTGACTGGGAATATGATACGCAAAAAGGTCGCTGGGCTTCATTCCTAAAAATTAGTCCAAATGTCTTCCTGATGGCCTATTCTGGAGGTGGAGGAGTAGAAAATGCTGATCGTGGATGGATCAAGACCATTAGAATCAGCAATGATGGAAAAACTATTAGTGAGATAGAAAAATTAAAACATGATTCAAATACTGGTAANTTATAATTCTTTACGCAGAGTTGATGGNGATACCTATTTACTAGCCTNTACCNGTCATAGTGATGATGGTTGGTTAAAAACATTTAATGTNCCATTGGATGGGTCATCGATCGTANAGGTGCAANAGTGGGAACAGGATAACTNTTGGGGNNAANNCCATTCACTTGTAGAGCTATCTCCAAACCATTTTGCATTAGCCTATAAAGGNCGAAGGGAACTTAATCGAACTGGTAGTACATATGCTGCGCGAATCAAGACGTTTAAGATACCTAACGATGGATTGACGATAACACCTATAGAAGGTTTGAGGCATGATGTTAATTTTTCANNATNTNATTCATGGGGTGCTGGTGAATATAATTCGTTTATTAAGCTAGATGAGGACAGTTATGCACTCGTATATAAGGGGNTTTGGGGCAATCAATNNAGACAGCTCGGAAGGCTAAAAACATTTACGATCCAACCTGATGGAACAGGGATCGTTGAAGAATCNTTTCAATATNTTTTTGATGATTTAAATGGAAATAGTGGACACTTTAACAGTACGCTTATGCTTGATTCAGATCATCTTTTGATCCAATCACGAGACCGATATAATGATGGATGGGTTAAGAGCTATAAAGTATCCAATGGAGGTAAAACTCTTACTGAGGACTGGAAATTTGAGTTCGCAGATAATNNCNCAATNGATTGGAGCTGGGAACGNTCACTCTTTCAAATTGATAAGGATACGTATGGCGTGGTCTTTGGAAAGTCTANAGGTCAAATTAAAACTTTAAATATGGATACTGAAGAAACAACTAAACCCAAATTCCTCCATNCAAACCTTTCTTTAGATAATACACATTTGATGATTCAAATGAATGAACAAACATTCAAAGCAAACACTGGAATTGGGGACCTTGACAAAACAGATTTTGAACTTTCAATCAGNGGTGGAACTGCCACTCTTTCAAGNCCCAATCCTTTATCAATTACAAAGGAACGGGATCAATATTTTCTCACAATTGGCTATAATGGACTTGCGGATGGCAATGAAACCCTTACTATTAAGCCTGCTTCAAATTCAATATTTGATAGGCATGGAAATGTCGCAGATGTGACTCAAAGTAATAATATTCACAAACTAATTGAGAATACACCGCCAAAATTTCTTACCACAAGCCTTTCAGAGGATAATTTAAGTCTGACTGTAAACTTTAGTGAGTCAGTTTTTAAACAANCAGGCGGAAGTGGTAACCTAGAAAAAACGGACTTCGTACTAACTCTTTCAGGTGGTACTGCAACATTAATAAATAGTAATCCAACTGCTATACAAAAAGTTAGTGATTCAAAATATATATTGACCATAGGCTATAGTGATGCAGCGAATGGTACTGAGACACTAACGATCAACCCTGATGCTAAATCAATATTCGATGCAGCGGGTAATCTTGCAGCTACAACACAAAACAATAATCAGAGTTCTTTGAATGAAGTNCGAATTCTAGAAGTAGCGTCAAAAGNGTTTGATACCTCAGATATGTATCAACCACAAGTTGTTAAAGTGGATGCTAATACCTTTGCCGTAGCCTATAGAGATGCTCAAAACGATGGGATTGTTCGATCCTTTGATGTTCCAACTAATGGTTCAAGCATTACTGTCAAATCGCCGCACCAGCATGAAGGCTGGTGGGCGCAGGAGCATAATTTTGTGCAAGTAGATGCTAATACCTATGCTGTAGCCTATCGATATGGAGATAGTCGAGGATATATAAGAACATTTGATATTAATACCGCAGGCACTNCCTCCACGCGAAAAANATCACCATACTTCACAACCGANTTTAGAAGCGACTATGGATTCATTCATTTGTCTGGCACCACTTATGTTTTGGCCTTCCAAGGACCTTCCTCAAGAGGATTTATAGCAACTTTTAAGATCACGACTGATGGTAATACAATTACAAAACTCAAAGAGTTGGAGCATGATAATGCCAAGGGGACAGATCATCGAATCCAAAAGATGTCAGANAACACCTTTGTCATCGTTTATAATTCTAGCTCTACTACTTTAGTAAAAACATTTAAGGTTGATACTGANGGAACCATTACTGCGATTGGNCCAAAAGAAACNATTTATNATGGAAAANTANATACACCCAGCAATCACAATGATCGACGCTGATACATATCTTATCGCTGGAGGANCAAANGATGNTGATGGATACCTTTACACGGTTGATATACCTGCTGATGGATCCAGTATTACCAAAGTTATTTCTGGTGGATATGAGTTTGACGATGAATTTTCAGAGCATCACGAGCTCTATAATGCAGGTTCAAATTCATTTTTATTATCTCACCGTGGAACAAATAATAAGTATGGATATTTAAAGCTTTTCACGATACCAAAAGATGGTTCGNCTATCACTCTAAAGTATAATACGTTATATGATAAAAACGCTANNGGATATAGTTCTCTGGCCAAATTGGATGCAGATACTTATGTCATGGCTTATCGAGGGATTAACAATGATGGTTGGGTNAGCGCTTTTACTGTAAAGGCTGAAGATACGGTATTACCTGTCATTTCTTTTTTAACCGTGAGCGATGATAATAGCAAGGTTACCTCTACATTTAATGAAGAAATATTTAATACAGCTGGTGCAAGTGGTTCAGTNCAAGCAGATGATTTTGCAATAACGATCACAGGCGGAACAGCTACACTTGGTACTCCTACTCCAAGTAGTATAACGAAGAAAAGCANAAAAGAGTATGATCTTAATTTTACTCTTACTGGCACTGCTGATGGCTCTGAANTTCTGAAAGTAAAACCANTTAAAGATTCTGTCTTTGATGGTGGTGGAAATGCAGCTGTTGANAATCAAACTGCTTCTGCCAANTTAAAAGACAAGAGTGGTCCAGCAATCACAAAGGCCGAATTAAAAGATGATAATTCAGCAGTATTANTAACATTTAATGAAAATNCATTTAACACCGGTGCTGGAAGTGGAAAACTGACAGCAGATGATTTTGTATTATCCATGACAGGTGGTTTNGCGAAGCTTAGNAANACAACTCCAACTAGTATTTCCTTTGAAAAGACTGTTTATACATTAGGCTTTGCCTTTACTGGATCACCGAATGGAAGTGAAATACTTAAAGTGAACCCTGCATCAAAAGCGATCTATGATGCCCTAGGGAATNTAGCTAGTAGTATTCAACAAAATAATACGGCAAATTTAAAGGATATTGTACCTGCGTTGATCGACTCAGTTAAGATCGCTGAAAATAATGATCTTCTGCAGGTCTTTTTTAATGAGCCTGTATTTAGNAAAAATGATGGAACTGGAGATTTGGATAAAGATGACTTTACTTTAGCATTGACTGGAGGCACAGCTAAACTTGCAAAGAATTCTCCATCTANTGTATCAGGTAGTGGAACAAAAACGCTCACGCTCGGTGTTTCATTAACTGGAAAATCAACTGGTGAAGAAACGCTAGTTGTTAAGCCCGTAGCAAACTCTGTTTTTGATAAACCAGGCAATGTGACCNAAGTTTCTCAAAAAAATAATTCGATCTTACTTCAAGANAAAGTTGCGCCTTTTTACAAAACTACCGCANTGGATGCAGCAAATAAATCTGTAACGGTTACGTTTAACGAAAATGTATTTGCCAAATCTGATGCCAGTGGAAAATTGGATTCAACTGATTTTATTTTTACCTTATCTGGAGGTACTGCAAAATTAATTAAAGCCTACCCTGATAGTGTTAAGACCACAGGAAATAGTCATACATTATCATTNCGTTTAAATGGAAATGCTGATGGATCAGAACAGCTAACCTTTAATCCAAAGGAAAGTTCGATCTATGATGCAGCGGGNAATAAAGCCAGTACATCGCAAAATTTTAGCTCATTAAAATTAAATGATAGNGCTCCCCCGATAATTAAATCACTATCCTTGGCNGGAGATAATAGCAAATTAGCGATCGATTTTAGTGAGAAGGTCTATAGTAAGTCAGATGCCTCGGGAGAGCTAGAAACAAGTGATTTTGTTTTTTCTGTCAGTGGAGATGCCGTAGTGCTTACCTCACCATTTCCTGTTAGTATCTCAAAAGACAAAAATACCTATAGTCTTGGGATCAGCTATAAAGGTGAGCCGACTGGAAAAGAGGTTCTGACTGTATTAATGGTTGATAATGCTATTTTTGATGCTGCAGGGAATGCAGCAAAAATGCAACAAGATACAAATTCAGTAAAGATGCGAGATCAGAATGCTCCATTTATTACTGATCTGAAACTTTCATTAGATAATACAACATTGGATGTGACATTAAATGAACCCGCTTTCAGCGCCAATGATGGTACAGGCATTTTAGATTCAACAGCATTTGTACTATCCATTAGTGGTGGAACCGCAAAATTATCTCAAAATAACCCTAAAACATTAAAATTAACTGATAGTACTAATACACATACTCTTGGACTTCCACTAACGGGAATCGCAGATGGAACGGAATCATTAGTCATCGNATTTAAAGAAAATTCAATTTACGATGCTTCAGGATCANCATCAGCTGAGAGTCAAGTTAAGAATACCGTTACTTTATTTGACCTGAGCGCTCCAACAATTGTTGAAAGTAAACTAAACTTTGATAATAAAAAAGTGATGGTCCGTTTCAGCGTCCCTGTTTTTTCAACAGCAAAAGCGACAGGAACATTGGANGCAGATGATTTTAAATTTNCATTAACAGGNGGAACTGCAACATTAAAGAGTNTTACGCCTGGTAGTATNGATTCAAGTGGCAATGGACGTAACTATCATTTAGGCCTTGANTTAGTTGGTGTACCTGATGGTAATGAAGTGCTAACAATTAATCCAATTGATAATAACATTTTTGACGANGCTNCAAANGCTGCAAATAAAGTACAAGAAAATAATACCGTAAACCTTTTTGATAAACAACCNCCAAAGATCACTGGTCTGTCATTACCTGCTAATAATGACACTGTTTATGTTACCCTAAGTGAAGCTACATACAGTAAAAATGATAAAACTGGCGCTTTAGAACCTTCTGATTTTACTTTATCTGTNAAAGGAGGTATTGCTACTTTAAAAAATGCAAATCCATCAANTGTTACTGCNAGTGGCAATACTTACGCACTTACCTTAAGCATTAATGGNACACCTGATGGAAACGAAGAATTAAAGGTCCTCCCTACTGTGCAATCTATTTTTGATGCCGCTGGGAATCCAGCCAGCTTGTCTCAGAAGAATAATACGATCTATGTAAACGATAAAGAGGCACCAAAAGCGCCTATAGGTGTTGTTGGAGTTCCAGGAAATACTAAAGTATCAATTAGCTGGAAGCCAAATATAGAAAAAGATGTGGTTAAATATTATATATNTGGCGGAACGTCTGNAAGTTCGATTCAAAAAATGGATTCTACTACTGTTGCAAATAGTTCAAAATTGATCACAAACCTAGCTAATGGTCAAATGTACTATTTTAAGGTCTCTGCTTATGATAGGACTGGTTTTGAAAGTGAAAAGAGTGATNTTATTATTGTAACCCCTTCTACTACNAATGCTTATAGAGTTAAAGTAGATGGAAGTGGAGATTATACAACGATCCAAAAAGCAGTAGACGCTGCNATCTCAGGTGATAGTGTATTCATTTACTCAGGTACTTATGAGTCAGTCGTTGTTGATAGTAAATCAATTCAGATCATTTCAAGCTCAGGCCCAGCAACGTCAATTATCGATGGAAAAGGAACAGGAACAGCGCTCACACTCACTGGNTATCCTAATCAAACAACTGTTTCGGGATTTACGATCAAAGGCGGCGTTGGTGATCANAATAANGATGGCNTAGGTGGNGGTGTTCGTATCGANCCNAGTGTAAAGGCTAAAATTGAAAANTCTATNATCACTGGAAANNAANANGGTGCGATTTACTTTGGCGATAGNACCAAAACCAAACTTACTAATGTNCTAGTTTATGGAAATGATCAGTCATTCATTATCAAATCAGGTGTAGCTAATATTATTAATTCCACATTTGCTGAAGAGAAACAACAATCTAAGATGCATAGTGGTGCGAGTTTAAATTTTATAAATACAATCTTTATGAATGAAATTGTGGCAGATGATACAGTACAAAATATTTCAGTTTGGACCAATCATTCACTNTTCANATATGGTCAAGANACATTTGATGCAAATCTAATNAAGAATTTTAACTGGGGAGCGGGTATGGCTAGCGGTGATCCATTNTTTCTAGATGCATTAGATGCAGATTTTCATTTAGTTAAAAAATCACCGGCTATTGGTATAGGTATTGNATCAATTGATGTCAATAATGTAACCTTTAATGCTCCAACNAAGGACTTGGATGGGAACAATCGCCCCAATCCAATTGGATCTCCACCAGATCTAGGCGTATATGAGAGTCCTTATTCAAATTCATCCCCTAAGGCCAATATGATTGCAGATGGGCTATCGGATAGCTTAGAATTAGACTTTACGTCTTCAACAACCTCTCTATCAGCTCGCTGGAAACCTTTTTCAAGCTCCAGTTCTATTTATTATGAATATGCAATTGGAACTACTTCATTAAATAACATAGTTGATTGGACCATTATGGGTTCGGATACAACCGCTACAGTTAATTTTTCTGGTTCAGATACACTTAAAAATAGTACAACCTATTTTTTCAGTGTGAAGGGCAAGAACAATCAAGGTGAATCTGCTACTATAACATCCGATGGAATCATGGTTGATATAGAAAAACCGGTCATTCAATCTGTTACGGAGACCAAAACAGATATGGATTGGTTTGGTCCAAGTATGGATGGTGTGGTTGTAGCAAATGCAACTGACAACGGAGGTATTGAGAAATATGAGTTCTCAATTGGTACTACAAAAGGTGCCAGCGATGTGATTGCATGGACAACAAGCGATTCAAGTGCTATTCATTTTGATCTAAAAGAATTANCTGAAAAAACTATTTATTATTCTAANGCTCGAGTAACAGACTTTGTTGGACTTGCAGATTCTGCCTCATCAAATAGTTTCCAAATGGATGTAACGCCACCTTCAGTTGGATTCTTGTCAATTGGTGATAATTTATATCAATCCGATAGTGCNAATGTTAAGTTTAGTTGGGGTGGATTTATTGATGATCAAAGTGGTATCGGAGATTACCAATATGCCTTAGGTACAGAACCAGGC
The DNA here is from genome assembly GCA_002713455.1 of Fidelibacterota bacterium. Classification (GTDB taxonomy): domain Bacteria; phylum Fidelibacterota; class Marinisomatia; order Marinisomatales; family TCS55. Next base: position 8,622 of record PASX01000035.1, on the reverse strand, counting down.
TCTGATGATGTGATTGCTCGAAAGCCAGTTGGTTTTGATTTATCTGGAATCGCAGCTATTCAGGTGACATTTGGCGGACTATCACTTATTAAGAATACAACCTATTATGGAACAATGTATGCCGTGGATAAGGTTGGAAATGAAAGTTTTGCTATCTCTGATGGACTAACAATTGATCAAGATGGACCTACAACTGGAACAGTAGCAGATGGAATGGGTGATGACGTTGATCACGTTAATGATACAACGACAGTTTCAGCCAATTGGACAGGTTTTTATGATTTTAACGGAATCGAAAATTTTAAAGTCTCATTAAATTCAAAAACTGAATCTGGGACAGATGTCATCATTGCAAACTGGGTCGATGTAGGACGAGATTCATCGTATACCTTTACAGGTCTTAACCTTGTTAGCACAAAAAGATATTACTTCTCTGTTAAAGGAAGAGATGCATTAGGTAATTTCTCTAACATTGCTGTTTCAGATGGATTTGTGATCGATCTAGTTGGCCCTATAGTTACAGGTATTTCTGTACCACAAGATCAACTATTACCGATCTATCAAAATGCGTCTATTGATGTAACAGTATCTGAACTACTTTCAGGTGCAAATATTCAATTCTCATCTGCACAGGGAGATTTATTAAATATCGATCCATCTTATAAAATTGATGGTAATCAGATCAACCTATCCTTCGTCCCTCCTTTTACTAGTGCCGATGAACTAAAAATCATTGTTGAGGCTCTTGACCTTGCTGGTAACAAAAGTCCTAAAATAGAGTTCAAGTATACTGTCTCTTATTTAGGAGACTATGATCTAGATGGTGAAATTACTTGGGAAGACCTAGGTGTATTCGTAAAGGCTTTTGAAGAGAATGATTTAGGAAAAGAATTAGGACCAATTGCTGGTACAGCCCCCTACTATAAACCTCAGCCAGATGGCGTATTCAATACGCGTGATGCAATGGCTTTTGTAAGAATGTGGCATTGGGATAAAAAGAATAATTCAGGAAAAATGATTGCAAAGCTATTACCTACTGAAGGTGCGAGTTTAAGTACATCTTTTGAGACAGATCATATGCTGATCTATCCACCAAAGGGAACCAAGGCAGTTGAAGTTATACTAAACTATCCTGTGGCTGATATGTCCATGTCGCTTCCAATAACAGAAGCAATAACAGCAAATGCTATCACTCTATCAAAAGTTGATACGTTAACCGGTCAAATACTTTTAAATGCAGCGTATTTTAACGATGGTGATCTACCTATACGAATCGATCTTAGGCATATACAGTCAAAAGATAATGTTCCTGTAGATATTTCTTACAACTTTGTTGGTGAGAACAATCAAAACTTAAGTAGTGGATATCAAATATTAGATATCAAACCAGTTCCAAAAGAATTTGCACTTCATAATAACTATCCAAACCCGTTTAATCCGGTCACAACAATAAATTATGATCTACCAAAAGAAGCCAAAGTTCTATTAATTGTATATGATCTAATGGGCCGTGAGGTTGCACGTCTTAATGATAGCTTTATGCCAGCTGGATATCATAGTGTTCAGTGGAATTCGCGAAATCAGTATGGGGCACAAGTATCTGCAGGAGTCTACTTCTATCATATCCAAGCTGGAGAATTTATCAAAACACAAAAGATGATCCTCTTAAAGTAGCTTCAAACCTATTTAAGGATATATGAAGCAACTCCATCTTTATTCTTTATTAGTATTATTTGTATTAATCGGCTGTGGACCTGAGCTGCAAACGGTTATTAATCGTGATGAATACAATCGTATCATTCTAGAAGCTCAAGTTAAGGGTGAAGCAGATACNTTGTGGAGTAAAGTATCTACATATTACTACGATGGATCCTCCCCTTCTGATTCAAAAACTACGGACAATGATAAAGAAGATGTTTCAATAGATGATTCTGGNAATGCAACTTGGGGTGAGGAAGAAATAGAAGAAGAANCNANTGAAGCGACNCCTGANGAAGTAACNGCAGAAGCTGATTCTACAGCTCCAAAAGTATATATAATTACTGCTGATACGACTAAAAAAACATTTTCAAGCTATGCAAAAGGAAATAAAGAAGGTGAATGGAAAACTTGGTACCCAAATGGGNTGCTTGAAACAGAATTTTTTTATCNNANAAANCAGATNGAAGGNCTTTATACNTANTANGANAGTCTNGGTGTAATNAACCGATCNGAGANCTACAAAAAAAGTATACTTGATGGCGTTACNAGTGAATACAATGAGAATGGTGCACTAATCANNACCACTGATTACAAAAAAGGAATTATTNCAGGATTTATCAAAGAATTTTTAGAAGGCGTTGTTTTATTAGAGCAAAAAACAATTAAAAAAGATAGTCTAGATGGAGAGTGGACAAGTTGGTACGATAATGGGACTCAAATGGTTATTCGTTTGTATAAAAATGGCACGCCCATTGGAAACTGGATCTTTAATGATGAAAAAGGTGCATGGATGCGTGAGGAACAATATAATAAAAAAGGTCTCGCTCATGGAATATGGTCATTTTATGACGATAATATAGATAAAGTTTTTCAATACTATACCGAAGGAAAATTAATTGCTGAATACACTGAAGCCAAATGGCCAAATGGTCAAATTAAAGAGGTACCATCATTCAAGAATGGAGTGCCTCATGGAACATGGATTGGATATTGGCCAGATGGTTCAACGCGATATACGATTGACTATAAAAAAGGTGATAAAGATGGAGAAGAATTAAAATATGATTCAACTGGGGTTCTCATTTTTGAGGTTGTTTATAGAGAGGGAATTAGAAATGGGATAGAAAAAGAATATTTTGTTAATGGCCAACTTAAACGAAGCTCAAAGTACAAAGATAATAAGTTGAATGGTAAAACAGAATATTTTGATTCCTTAGGCGTAAGGCTAGAAACGATTGCTTACAAAGATAGTTTAAGACAGGGTAAAACAACCGTATGGTGGCCNAACGGTGAAGCCTATAAACGTTTTACATATGAAAAAGGTATTTTAGAGGGTAAATACGAAGAATGGGATAGTTCAGGTAAAGATATTGTTACAGGAGACTATGTAANTGGAAAACGTCATAAAAAGTGGCTTTATTTCGATAGNGAAGGACGNAGAGACAACTTTTTNTTTTTAGATATGGATTCAACTATAACAGATTATGAATTTAATTACTATCCAAATTGGCAAATNGTTGAAGANCCAAGCTTTAATGACCAGGGTCTATTTGATGGNAAATGGGAATCATTTTATGTAGATGGANCTACTTCAAAAAAGTATACTTATGATGAAGGNAAAAAAGATGGCACNTGGGAATCGTATTATCAAGATGANCGACGNGATAATTATACGTTCTATGATCAAGACTCGTTGATCACNGATTATGATTNNAAATATTATCAAAANCTTCAGATCATGGAAGAACCAAGNTTTAATAAAAATGGNCTNTTTGATGGAAAATGGGAACAGTACTATGGAGACAGTGAAATCAAAAANACATTNTCNTANGATGAAGGNAAAAAAGATAACATATGGCAATCATATTANCANGATGGACGACGNGATAATTATACGTTCTATGATCAAGACTCNTTGATCACCGATTATGATTTTAAATANCATCATAATCTTCAGATCATGGAAGAACCTAAGTTTAGTAAAAATGGCCTTTTTGATGGAAAATGGGAACAGTATCATGGAGATGGTGATATCAAAATGACATTCTCTTATGATGAAGGAAAAAAAGATAAAATATGGCAATCATNTTATCAGGATGGACGACGNGATAATTATACGTTCTATGATCAAGACTCNTTGATCACCGATTATGATTTTAAATATTATCAAAACCTTCAGATCATGGAAGAACCNANGTTTANNAAAAATGGCCTTTTTGATGGAAAATGGGAACAGTATCATGGAGATGGCGCCATCAAAATGACATTTTCCTATGATGAAGGAAAAAAAGATAAAATATGGCAATCATTTTATCAGGATGGACGTAAAAGTAATTATACCTTTTATACCCAAGATTCATTAATTACAAATTATGATTATAAATATTATGATAATTTAAAACTGACCAATAATCCTGACCTTTATGATTACAATTATTATATGAATCTTCAAATTGTTGAACAGCCAAGAAGAGATAATCTCCAAATTGTCGAAGAACCTAACTTTAACAACCAAGGTTTATTTGATGGAAAATGGGAATCTTTTTTTGAAAATAGTGATATATGGAGAACCTTTTACTATGATGAAGGAAATAAAACCAAACTTTGGACAGTCTATTATGATTCAACTGCAACAAGGCACTCTGAAACAAACTATGAGAATGATTTAAAAGAAGGAATGTATCTAGAGTGGTTTGAAGGAGTAAAAGAAGAACAAAGACAAGAAGGATTATATGTTAATGACAAGAAACATGAAATATGGTCATATTGGAATGAATTTGCTGAAAAACGACTAGAAGTTTGGGAGAATGGAGTTCTTCTTCATTCTTATAAATATGAATATTATGATAATGGACAAGTCAAAGAAGAACCATCATATGTAAAGGGTAAGATGCATGGAGACTGGGTCAGATACTTTCCAAATGGTGATATAAAAGGAACTCGAGTATTTAGAGAAAATCTAAAGGAAGGCTTGTGGATGGAATATCATCGAAATCCTCCAGGGAAAGGTGATGATATATTAGCCTGGCAAGGCAAATATGTTGCTGATAAGCGTGAAGGTAAGTGGGAGTGGTTTTGGCTAAATACAAATTTGCAAAGAAGAGAAGTTTTTAAGAATGATGAAATTCTTTCACAAAAGTGTTATGAACGTGATGGTAGTGGCAGAGAAAGAAAATGTTTAGAAGTTCGTAGCCAGGGTAATTAATCAATCATTATAAAGTTGAAAAGTAACGCTTAGCTTCATTCATTACTTTTCCTGATAGCATTACAGATCCGACAATTGTCGGTATAGCCATAACAGCATACATTCCATCGATTAAATTAATTACAACATCAATTGTAATCATTGCTCCTACAACAATTGTAAAAATATAAAAACAACGGTAATAAAAAATACTTTTACTCCCAAAAAGGTATCCACTACACTTGCTACCATAGTATGAATAACTCATCATAGTAGAAAGACTAAAGGTGAGAACAGCCGCTAGTAATAAAAATTTTCCAAATCCCCCCAACTCTTTTATAAAAGCAGTTGTTGTCATTGTCACACCATTTAAACCTTCTTGNTCCCAAACGCCAGATGCCAAAATCACCATTGCNGTGATTGTACAAACAANAATTGTATCAATAAACGGTTCGATCATTGCGACCAATCCTTCGCGAACAGGTTCTTTAGTTTTAGCNGCTCCATGNGCCATNTCTGAAGTCCCTAATCCAGCTTCATTTGAAAAGAGCGCTCTTCTCACTCCTGCTATAATTACTGATCCTACAGCACCTCCCATAACTGCATCACCTGTAAAAGCATCATGAATGATCAAACCAAATAATGATGGAATTTCAGAAATGTGATTAAATATTACCAGTAATCCAGAAAAAAGATATAATAACACCATAATTGGTACCAAATAGGAGGCAACTTGGCCTATGCGTTTGATTCCTCCAAATACAACAATACCTGTTATAGTTGCCATAAATACTCCAAGAGACAGGTTTGTAATATCAGAATACCAATAAAGAAACCATTCCTTATCATTAACAAATAATTGATCTCTAATGATCTGGGCAAGTTGATTAGATTGAAATATAACTGTACATCCAATTAAGCCAGCAGCGCTAAAAAGAATNGATAAAGGTTTAAATTTTTTACCAAGTCCATTTTCAATATAATACATTGGTCCACCCTGCACATTACCTTGATCATCTTTGCCTCGATAAAGGACAGATAAGGTACATGAAAAAAATTTGGTCGACATTCCTAAAATTGCACTCATCCACATCCAAAAGAGTGCTCCAGGACCACCCATTTGAATTGCAATAGCTACTCCACTAATATTTCCTAAACCAACAGTGCTGGCTAAAGCACTCGAGAGTGCTTGAAAATGTGTAATTTCTCCGGGATCTTTTGGGTCGTGATAGCGTCCAAGAAGTATGTTAAATCCATGCCCAAAGTATTTAAATGGAACAAACCGACTGTAAAATGAAAAGAATAGTCCACCACCTAATAATAAAAATAAAAGAGGCGGGCCCCACATGAAATTAGCAAAAGCTGATATTGAGGAATTGATAATATTCAATAAATTCATTTCATTGTCTTATAAAAGTTATCAATTATACCGAAATTCCATAATTAATTACTAATCATAATTTTGATGAAAAAACTTGATCTATATATTATCCGTCAATTCTTAGTCACATTATCAATGACATTATTTGGATTTCTATGTGTGATACTAATTGTAGATTTAATTGAAAATCTAGATAGATTCATTGATAATTCAATACCAGCACGAATTACAATAAAATATTATATATACGCAATTCCTTGGTTTATAAATATTGGACTTCCAATGGCTATGCTCATATCAACAGTTTTTAGCATTGGTCTTCTTGCTAAAAGAAATGAGCTATCAGCCATGAAGTCTACAGGAATAAGTTTATATCGGATTGCAATACCAATTACAATTATTGGATTGATTGTAAGTTTTATTTCTTTTGAATTAGAAAATACATGGGTTACTAAAGGAAATGAAGTCCGATATAATATCGANCGAGAGTACATGAANAGAAGATCTCGTGTAAAAGCATATAAAGAATTAAGAAATGTGTTTTTACAAAAAAAAGANAAAACACATATATCTATTGGTCGATATAGAATNGATACAGCCANNGGGCGAAGTGTCACTTCTATTTCTTTGAATGAAGGCATAGTTTCTCAAAGAATAGATGCCTTAGGAATAAAATGGCTTGATTCATTAAAAATCTGGAGTGTTACTGATTTTTCTATTCGCGATTTCAATGAGAGTGGATCAGTTGATGAAATTATTATTTCGCGATCCGATACATTACTTAATTTGAATTTTACTCCTGGAGATATCACCCACCAGTCTAAAACTCCTGATGAAATGAGCTACTCTGACCTAACAGCTCGAATCGACCAATTAAAAGAGAATGGAGTTGATACTACTAAGTGGGAAGTAGATCGTTTATTTAAGGTATCTTTCGCATTCACTAATTTAATCGTAGTTTTATTTGGTCTACCTCTAGTTGTCATGAAATCAAAAGGTGGGCTATCCTTTGGAGCAGGAATGGGTATTTTTGTAATATTTATTTATTATGCTTTTATAAAACTTGGTATGTCTATGGGATATAACGGTGTCATGTCCCCAATTACAGCCGCATGGATGGGAAATGTTTTATTTTCCGTTGGTGGAGTTTTGCTTTTGATCATCGCTCGGAAGTGAATCTTCAGGTAAAGGTGAAGGACCGCTGTTTGATGGTCCTTTATTATCTTTTCTTCCTTGAAATCCTGTCATTGTAAAGCCAATCGATACATTAAATCCTTTCATGGAATGAATCCACATCCCATTTTTAAATGCAAATCCAATATCAATCATGACCGGTCCACCGTAGAAACCAACGCCCACACCTAATTCAGTTCGATCTAAACCTTCCCAAGCAAAACCCATCCGCAATGGCATTGCTGGGAATCGATAGAGTTCCGCAGCTATTGCCCATCGCCATCTAGAATTAGTATATAATCGATCTTCAAATCCTGTTGTTAGATCTGAACTGATCAATAAATCATCTTTTTTATAAGAACCTCCAATACGGAAAAGTGCTGGGTATCGAACATTAAATGGTTTAGGCTTACCATTCTCATCCAAATTATAAACTACTTCGGAAGTACTATTAAAAATTGAACCTTTTCCATCAGAGGATAAATTATCTGCTCTTAAGGAATCGATTGAATAAGAATATATTACAGAGACAGAATCTGTCAATGCGGTTCCATCCCATTTTAGATTCCAAATATCATCACTATTCCCCATTTTATTATCTTTCCCTGCAAGAAGATCTTTAAAAAAAGAAGGAGAATTCCATTTTATTACTCCGAGAGCATTAATTAAAGAGGCACCAAATCGCATTCCATTGAACTCTTTTGTTGCCAAGCCAATATCAAGCCCATATCCCGCACCACCGACACCAGATCTTAAGTAGTATCTTCCTGATCCATATACTTCTTTTGGTGTCGTGATGAAATTAGCACTACTAGAATCGGGATCTATTCCCAAATAGAGCAAGCCTTGCAAATACTTCAATGATAGACCAAGAGCAAAAGATTCAAATGGCACTGCAAATGAAAATGCTGTTTCATTTACAGCCATTACTTCATAATTAAATGTCATATCAATCGTAGGATTACTTGCATTTCCTTCAAGCATAAGCTTTACAATACCAGCAGGAATTGTATATGAACTAAAATACATGATATTTGAAGTGATAGCCATATTCCCTGATGCATAATTAATTCCTGGTAAATCAATTTGACCATTTATATTGAATGATAAACCACCACTATTTTTTAGACGATTAAGAATAAACGTTTTTTCATCATTATAAAGTGTATCTCCACTCAACTTG
>PASX01000034.1 GCA_002713455.1 Fidelibacterota bacterium | reverse complement strand
CTCATAGAGGTTACGTTTTGAAAGAAATGACTTCCAAATGATGGATCAACTGGGAATGAATCCATTCCATATTCAACAATGACTTTTGCCTTTGAAATTTGATCCCATTCAACGGGGATGCCAAGCCATGGATCAGATGATCCCCATCTGCCAGGGCCAATAAGGACATATTTTTCACTTTCGCTTAATTTTTGGTTAATCTTTTCAATCTGCTTAGCAATCAATTTTGTTTTACCTGAATCAAAAGTTTTAGGATCTACAATAATTATATTTTTGATATTTTCAATCAATCCATTACCTAAAGCAACAGAGCTTTTACATAAAATATTTTTCTTTTGAATTGAGCTGAATTCTTGGATACGATCTAGGCCACCGACTACCATTGGTTTTATTTGAAGTAAGCAAAATTCAGTTAATTTCTCTTTATTATCATCATATATATTTAAAGCAAATTCTATTTCGACAGGACACCCTAAAGAAGATTCTCCTAAATCTAATAAATAAATCAGTAAATCAGGTATTGGNANAGTTTTCCATTTTAAAATATATGGNAAAGTAATCACTCTTGGTCCTTCAAANCGTAGTGAGTNNCTAATAACATTGTCTTCATTTGATATAACACTTGCAGACCAATCCAATTCACCATCTTTNTCAGCAATATTAAGATCAAAAAGGGAAGTNTTTTCTTCCACACCTTTCTTCAGAAGTTTCATTCCTTTATTTAGATCTAGTGCGTAAAATTGATTTTGAGAATTATTGATTGTAGAACGAACAGAATAGTATTGAGGAATGATTCCAGGATATTTTGGCGAAAATCTAAGCGATTTTTCACCTTCAGCGATGGTTCTTCCTAATCCTAAAGCAAGATANGCAACTCCTTCTTTTCTTTTCATGTATGATACTGGATAATAATTAAAGCTTTGAGCTAAGCCACTAATTGAAGGATAAAAACGATCATTATGAGATTTCCCAACTAGCTCCATAATAATGACAGCCATTTTTTCTTCCTCATGGCGATGTACTGAACCTTCAATTAACGACTTTGGCTCTTTTAAATATGTTGAAGCATAGACAAGTTTTATTGCTTTAATTAATTCTTCTAGCCTTGTTGTTTTTGACTTATCAGAATTTGGAAGCATATAAGTAGCATACATACCAGCTAAAGGCTGGTATTGGGAATCCTCAAGTAAGCTTGAAGAGCGAATTGCAAGGGGAAAGCGTATATTTGTTAAATATTTTGAAAGTGTTTTTGTTAGCTCTTTACTTAAAGAACCCTTGAGAAAAGAATTAATAATTGAACCGTCTGATTTACTCTTTGCAAAAGCAATTTTCCATAAATTATTCTCATCCATAAAACGATCAAATTCATCTGTNCCAATAACAGCAACTTTTGGAACTCTTAAATTTATTTTATCAAATTTCTTATTTAAGCTATTTTCATTTAGTAAATTAATTGCGAAAGCTAAACCCCTAGCCTTGCCCCCTAGTGAACCAGTAGCCAATCGAACAAAGTTAATATCTTCACCTTTTGTTTCTTCACTGTAATGGACTAAACTCTTTGTTTTTCTAGTGCTGACTCCAGATTCTAAATGATTAAGTATAACTTTACGTAAATCTTCTATAGTATTGAAATCATGTATTTTAATTGGCCTTAAATTTGAAGCAAGATTGAACTCACCTCTAACTGCTAGCCAATTAGAAAAATGGTTTTTTGATGCATGATATTTCAAAGTTTTAGGTGGAATACTTTTTAGTAAGTTTTGAAATTTTTTGAGGTTATTAGCTCTTGAAATTTCATTNCCACTTTTATTACGAAAAATAAAATCTCCAAAGCCAAAGTTATTAATTATAAAGTTTTCAAGATCTTGAAGTAGTGTTGTTGAATTTTTNTGTATAAATGAAGCNTTGATTNTTTTAGCCTGNTTTTTNTGNTCAGAATTTGTTGATTGTAATACAACTGGCATATCTGAATCTTTATTACGTATAAATTCTGTTAGTTTTAAACCNGCATCATTATCCATTTCACCTTTATTTGGAAAGCGCACATCTGAAATAAATCCTAANATATTATTACGATACTTATTATAAAATTCTATTGCCTCTTCATATGTTGATGTTAAAATAATTTTGGGTCTNGCTCTAAAAAGTAAAAGCCTATCTGTATCAGATAGGCTTTTACTTATTAAATTTCTGGCATGTTTTAGTGCAGTACGATATAATAGAGGAAGTATTATTGAATAATATCTAGGATCATCTTCAACCATGATTATTGAGCGAATATCTGCGATAGCATAATCACGTTTTAAATTCATTCTATCTTCAATATTTTTTATAATTGCTGGAAAAACATTCGCATTCCCTGACCAAATATATACTTGATCTATTGTTTTTTTCATTCTATCGTAAGGAAGTGATGTTATCTCTGATTCATCAAAGGCTAAAAGTATAACAGGTTTATCTGGATAATCATTTTTGACCNTTTCNCCAAAAGTTATAGGATCCATNTCAGAGATTCTCATCATAACTATTACTAAATCGTAACTTCTATCTGAAAGCATTTGTAAGCCTGTAGTTGCATTTTGTGCGTGCCATACTCTCGGAGCATAAGAGAGATTCATNCCAAGATATTCATAAAGAATTTGTTGAGTGAGGCGNCCATCTTCTTCAAGAATAAATGCATCATAAGGGCTTGCAACAAGTAATATTTCATGAATACGGTTAAGCATAAGGTCTTGAAAATTGATTGTCTCTTTATTACTATAAGGCATGCCGAAAATTAATGATATCACTTTTGGATATAAATAGAATTATACTTTAGTAGAGTAGGTATATATAAATTAAATTCTTTGTAGAATAATTGGCTTAAACCAAAAAAATCTTATAAATATTTATTCTTTTTGATTAAAACTCTAAACTCATTTGATTTAAAGGATAAACGAGTCCTTTTACGTGTTGATTTCAACGTACCGATAGTTAATGATAGGATTACTGATAACTTTCGGATTGTTTCATCATTGCCAACAATTAAATATTGTCTTAGGCATGGTGCAAAAATTATTATCATGTCCCATTTAGGTCGACCCAAAGGTAATGTAATTCCTGAAATGAGCTTGATTTCAGTNGGTGAAGCATTGGCAGATTTATTAGAAATGCCAATAAAGTTTTCTCATGATTGCGTTTCTGAGGATGCTCATGATGTAACTCTAGGCCTAAGATCCGGNGAGATTCATTTATTAGAAAATCTAAGATTTCATATTGATGAAGAGAAAAATGATAAAGATTTTNGTAAAANATTAGCTAAGCATGGTGAAATTTATATTAATGATGCTTTTGGCACAGCGCACAGGTCACATGGTTCAAATTCTGGAATTACAAGATATTTTTTAAATAAAGGAATGGGTCTTCTTTTTGAAAAAGAATTAGAATTTTTATCAAAAAAATTAANTAAGCCTAAAAAACCTTTAACTGTGATTTTAGGAGGAAAAAAGATTGATTCTAAATTAGATTTAATTAAACATTTTATAGCATTTGCAGATAATATTTTAATTGGTGGNGGAATGGCATTTACTTTTTTGAAAGCACGAGGTATTGATATAGGAAAATCTTTTATTGACNATTCCCTATTAGATGATGCTAAAAATATTCTTTCTAAAGCGCGAGGGAAAGTTAATTTATTTTTTCCCAAAGATTTTTTGTGTTCAAAGTCTTTAAAATTTGACGATGAAAGTGATTTCTATGATTTGAATAATATCCCTTCTAATTATTACGGAGTTGATATTGGGCCTGGNACAATTAAAGAGTTTTCAGAAATTATATCAAGGTCTGAAACAATACTTTGGAATGGACCAATGGGAATATTTGAAGTAGATGGCTTTCAAAATGGGACAAAGCAATTAGCGCTGAATATTAGTTCGGAAACCCAAAATGATGTAATTACTATTGTTGNTGGTGGAGATTCATCATCAGCAATCAAGAATTTTAGTTTAGTTAATGAATTTTCTCATATTTCAACAGGAGGTGGGGCGTCTCTTGAATTACTTTCTGGAAACAATTTACCAGCTATTTATGCTTTGGAGGTATAGTATAAAATGAAACCTATTATAGCAGGCAATTGGAAGATGAATAAAACAATCGACGAGTCTATTCTTTTTTTAGAAAGTATTAAAAATGTAATTCCTGATGANGATAAATCAACAACAATACTTTGTCCTCCATTTACATCANTGTTTGCAGTATCAAAACTATTAAAAAATTCCAACTTATCNCTTGGAGCTCAAAATGTTCATTATAAANCTAAAGGTGCTTTTACTGGTGAAGTCTCTATTGATATGCTTATATCAACATTTGTAGAGTATGTAATCCTTGGTCATTCAGAAAGAAGAAAGCTTTTTGGTGAGTCAAATAGTTTTATAAAAGAAAAAGTTTCTGCAGTTGTAAATGCTGGATTAACTCCAATTCTTTGCGTGGGTGAAGAAATTGATGATCGCCTTTCAGATAAAACTCAGCTAGTTTTAAAAAGNCAGATTGANTCAGCAATTAGTANAAAAAAANTAATTNATAAAGAAAATTTGATTATTGCATATGAGCCAATCTGGGCAATTGGAACNGGTGAAACTGCTACTACAGATCAAGTTGAAGATGCCCANANATTTATTAAGTTAGTTTTAAAAAATATATTTGGAAATAATGGTCAGAATATCCCTATTATCTACGGTGGNTCAGTTCANGTTGATANCGCAAAATCGCTTATTCTAGCNAATGACGTTGATGGTTTTCTTATTGGTGGCGCTAGTTTAGANAGTNAAAGCTTTTGTGAAATTATAGAAATAGTATCAGAAAATTATANTAGAGGTTAAATGTGTTAGGTTTTTTAATTACAGTTCATGCGATTATTAGTGTTTTATTAATTTCAGTAGTGCTCATGCAAGCAAGCCAAGGTGGAGGGTTGGCAGGTTCTATTGGAGGTCAAACAACAAATGCTATTTTTGGTGGAAGAAGTGCGTCAACTGCACTAAGTAAAATTACCACTTATTTAGCTGCTGCATTTATGGGTTTAGCATTGATAATCAGTTTATTAGGTGCACCAGATAAAGTTGGGACTGGTTCAATAATTGAGAGAGCTCAAGAAGATGGTTTGTTAATCCCGGATACAGAAAATTTATCAATACCAACAACGCCTCAAGAAAATAAAGAGAAAAANAATTGAAAGCCAGCCGAAGTGGTGGAATTGGTAGACACGCTGTCTTGAGGGGGCAGTGGGGGTAACCTCGTGCCGGTTCGAGTCCGGCCTTCGGCACGAAAATGAAAGTAAGGAAATTATATGTCTAAGTTTTTTATAATATTATTTGGGACTATTGTTTTTGGGCAATCCCCAGTTGAATTACATAAATCTGCTCAATCTGATTTAGATGCTGGTAAAGTTAGTGAAGCTGAGTCTGGATTTAATGCTGCAATTCAAGCTGATCCTACATTTGCACCTGCATATTTAGGTTTAGCTCATACTTTAATGCGCAAAGGNGATTTAAAAAAGACGGGAAATTATTTAAAAGAAGCAATTGAGATTGAACCTGAGAATCAGGATTTTAGAGATGAATTTGAGAGGNTAAGTGANCTAAACACTCTTATGAATCGTGGTATAAGATCTATGAAGAATGGAGATTCTGATAATGCATTTGAATCTTTTCGCGTAGCTTATGAAAAATTTCCAAATTATCCTGAATCTGTNTTTAATATGGGTTTGACATTTTTTAGAAAGAAAGAATTTAATGAAGCTGTAAAGTATTTCAGAAATGCTCTTGAGATAAACCCAGAACATAAAACTGCATCAGCCGCAATTAAAAATGTAGCAAAAAACTATTTTAATAATGGGAATCAATCTTACAAGAGAGGTGATCTTGAAGGCGCGCTCTTATCATACAATAATGTTTTGAATGTTGATGAAACCTTTTATCAAGCTCACTATCAAATAGGTGTTATTCAATCAAAAATGGGCGATAAAGATCTTGCAATTAAATCTTATGAAAAAGCATTGGATGTAAATCCGCAATTTTATAAAGGTTTTTTTGCTTTAGGTTTAGCAAAATCATCATTGAATGATAGTAATGGTGCTTTAGCTGCGCTCCAATCGGCNATTGATATATATCCTGGCTACGATAAAGCATATGGAGCTATGGGCGATATTTATATTGGATTAAAAAACTTTGAAAAAGCAAAACAAGTNTTAAACATGTCAATAACTGTTAATCCAAATTATGCAAGAGGTTATGCTAATTTAGGAATTATTCATTCTGATGAAGAAAATTGGGATAATGCAGTCTCTAGTTTAGAAATGGCAGTTGCTTTGAATGAAAAAGATTCAATGAGTTTTTTTAGATTAGCNAGTGCTCAAAATTTAAAAGGTGACTGTCAGTCAGCCAAAGATGCTGCTAGGAAAAGNGCTGATTTAAAATCACGCTTTGGAGGAGCATGGTATGAATTAGGAATTGCTGAATGGTGTGGAGGCAGAGGTAACAAAGCCGGAGCATTAAATGCTTTTGAAAGGGCAAGAAATGATCGTGATTGGCGAAAAATGGCAGAATATGAAATTGACAAAGTTAAAAATCCTCAGAAATATGAAAAGTAAATATTTATTAATATGATTAAAGCTATCATCTTTGATCTNGATAATACACTTCTGGATTTTGTTAAGATGAAACAGTTTGCTGTTAAAGCTGCAATTACGGCGATGATAGAGGCTGGTTTAAACGTAGATGAGGAAAAGGCTTACAAAGATATTTTTGATTTATATGTATCGAAAGGCTGGGAGAATCAGCAAGTTTTTGATGATTATCTAAATCAAACTGTTGGTAATGTAAGTAATAAAATACTAGCAGCAGGTATTGTTTCTTATCGTCGCGCAAGAGAAGCCACCCTTTTAGTTTATCCTAATGTGAATAAAACTTTAATTGAGTTAATTAAAATGGGTATTCAATTATCTGTTGTTTCTGATGCACCAAGCCGAGAGGCTTGGATGCGCTTATATTATTTAAATTTACATCATGTTTTTGATCCAGTATTAACCTTTGATGATACTGGAGTCCGAAAACCGTCTCCAAAGCCTTTTGAAATGGCATTAGAAATCATGAAATCAACACCTGATGAAGTTCTTATGATTGGAGATTGGCCTGAAAGAGATGTTGTTGGAGCTAAGCAAATTGGTATAAAAACTATTTTTGCTCGATATGGAGATACTTTTGGCACAGTTGATTCTGGCGCAGATTGGGATGTTAATGATATTTATGAATTAGTTGATATTGTTAAGGAGTTAAATAGCGCTTAGATAATTATATTAATCAAAAATGCGACTACTAACTCAAAAACAAGCTAGTCAGCTTGACGAAATTTCTATAAATGATCATAATATTTCTGAAAAATCACTTATGGGTATGGCTGGCCAAAAAACGGCCAATTTTATTCAATCTCAATTCCAACATAATAATGGATTATCCATTGAAATAGTATGTGGTAAAGGTAATAATGGCGGAGATGGTTTTGCTGCTGCATATTTTCTGAAGAAGTCAAATTATAATGTAACNATATATTCATTATTTGAGCCTAAATCTATTTCGAAAACAAGTTTAATGTTTCATGATCAATGTATTGATAATGGAATTAAAATTTTATATGGGAGTAAGGTTCCCAATAAAANNCCAAAGTGTGAAATTATAATTGATGCATTATTAGGTNTNGGAATTAGNGGTCAGTTAANAGNATCTTTGGTTGAATGGACCGATTGGATGAATAGTGCAAAAAGTGTTGTTTCAATTGATGTACCAACAGGTCTAAATGTTAATTCAGGTGAAATATCTAAGGGTGGCGTTTATGCTGATCATACCATAACAATGGGTAAAACAAAGTTTGGAATGGTTATTGAGCCAGGGAAGTCACATTGTGGCGAGATCCATATTGTTGATATTGGATTTCCTAAAGTCATTAATCAATTAGATGGAAGAAGTTGGAAATTAATAAATGATTATGATATCAAATCAAAGATAAAAAGAGTTAAGTCTGATACTCACAAATATTTACAAGGNAAAGTATTGATAGTCGCTGGNTCCACTGGCATGACTGGAGCAGCGTATCTATCAACAATGGCAGCTTTGAGAAGTGGAGCTGGTTTAACAATAACTTGCGCTCCTTCATCGTTAAATTCAATTTATGAAAATAAAATTACTGAGGGAATGACACTTATTTGCAATGATGATAATAATAAAGGATTTTTTTCTGAAGAAAATTATGAAGTAATTATGGATNACGTTAATTGGTGTGATGCATTAGTTATTGGCCCGGGAATTGGCGTGGAAAAATCTACAGCATTACTAGTAGAAAAATTAGTTCAGAATGTGGAGAAACCAATAGTCATTGACGCAGATGGACTTAGGCCTTTTTATGCAAATCTTGAACTTTTCAAAAAAATCAAATCCAATTTTGTTATTACACCTCATCTAGGGGAGTTAGGTCAAATCATTAATAAAGATCCGGCAGAAATACGAAGCAAAATAGATGAAATNATTGATAATTTCGTTAAAGATTTCCCTGGAATTCTACTGGCAAAGTTTTCACCATCTTTTGTTGCATGGAAAACAAAAGGATGTGTTAATTCTACAGGTAATCCAGCNCTAGCTACAGCAGGGTCAGGAGATATTTTAACAGGAATGATTGCATCATTAATAGCTCAAGGGCATAGCATAAAAAATGCAACAATTATATCAATTTTTATTCATGGGAAAGCAGCAGATCAATTATCTAGGTCTATAAGTAAAAGAGGTATGATAGCAAGTGATCTTTTGTATAAAATAGGACGANCTTTTTCTGATTATGAATTATAAAACATTTAGAATTCTCCTAATCTTATATATGACTCTAATTCTAGTTGTTTCTACCCTACCAGGAGATTCACTCCCAAAAGCCTGGCTTTTGAATTGGGATAAATTGATACATTTATTCGAGTATTTTTTTCTTGGTATTTTAGCGATGATGAGCTTAAAAAATACTTCTATAACTTCTTCATTAGGTGTAATACTTTTTGGAATAATTTTTGGCTCAATTGATGAATATTTACAATCATTTATATCTGGTAGATTTTCAAGTGGGCTTGATGTACTAGCCGATGGAATTGGAGTAACAATAGGTGTATTACTAGTTATTGGAAATAAGAGTAAATGATAAAACGATTGTTTATTAAAGATTTTGCAATAATCAATGAATTGGAATTACCTNTTAAGGATGGATTGACAATCATTACAGGTGAAACAGGTGCTGGCAANTCAATTATATTAAAGTCACTAGGAATTGCACTTGGCTCAAAAGCTGATAAGGTAGATGTGAGAAGTGGGCAGGATAAGTCTGTAATTGAAGCTGAGGTTGATGAATCAGGTANTTCTGTTTACCGAAGATTAATATCAAAGTCTGGTCGCGTTCGTTCGTTCATCAATGAAGAACCAATACCTGAACCTGATTATAGATTAGCTACAAAAGTTTTTGCCGATTTTCATGGNCAGAACGAGCAACAATTCATCATGAACCCTAAAACACATATAGATTTTCTAGATCGATTTTGTGGGCTTGAAGATAAAGTTCTAGAAATAGAATCTTGTTATAATAATTATATAATGATTGATCAACAAATAACAGATTTGAAAGAATTAAGTGAGAATGCATTGAGTAAAAAAGAACTTATTGAATTNCAATTAANTGAGATTAATTCTATAGATCCAAAGGTTGATGAGGATATTGAACTTAGTAAGCAATTCAAACGTTTAAATAATGTNGATGAACTGATTTCTACACTTAAAAACCTGAATCAATCTNTAACTGAAAATGAGCACTCGATTTATCGTCAACTATCATCTGCGNTTTCTGATTTAGATAAAATATCAAACTATGATGACTCAATTAAATCATATGTTGAAATAGTAAAACAGTCATCTGTCGCAATACAAGANGCATCATCTGGCTTGTTAAANTATGCTGANNGTGTAGATAANGATCCATCTTTAATTCTAGAAGTAGAAGAGCGACTACATTCTATTGAAAGACTAAAAAGAAAGTATGGTGGTTCAATAGAATCTGTTCATGAATATTTAAATGAAGCATTAGAGGAATTAAGTGAATTAACTAACGTAGATAAAAAGATTGATTCACTAAATGAAGAAAGAAACTATCTTATAGGTAAATATCAAAGATTGGCGGATGAAGTTCATCATGTTAGATNTAATTCTGCTAAGGATATAGAGAAACAAATTCAAAATGAAATGTTTGAATTGAATATACCGAAGGCTCAATTCGTTATTTCAATTACGAATAAAAATTATCCTCAAAGTAATATACTTTTTGAAAATATTGGCGTTGTTTTTGGCTCCAAAGGTTATGATCAAATAGAGTTTTTCTTTAGCGCTAACCCAGGTGAGTCTCCTAAGCCTCTAAGCAAGATTGCATCAGGTGGAGAGGTCTCAAGGATAATGCTTGCGATAAAATCAGTTTTAAAAAAGAGTGACCCTGTTGCTACACTTGTATTTGATGAGATTGATGCAGGAATCTCTGGTCAGGCTGCAGAAAAAGTTAGTGAAGCATTAGAAAAATTGAGCAAAGATAAACAAGTAATTTGCATTACACATTTACCTCAAATTGCTTCAAAGGCAGATCATCATATTTATATTTCTAAAAAGATAGATAATGAAAAAACAGTAGTGAGTGCTCGTTATCTTTCTGAAGATGAGAAAGTGAATGCTATTGCAGAATTATTTAGCGGTGAGATTATTCCATCCGAAGGTTTGAATACAGCAAAGCAATTTAGAACGCAAGCACGTGGATAAATTAATTATAGAAGGTGGAAGACCACTAAGTGGTAGTGTCGAAATTAGTGGAGCAAAAAATGCGGTTTTGCCTATTATGGCTTTATCGCTATTAAGCGATGGGAAATCAATTTTACATCGAGTCCCAGATCTCCGAGACACAAGAACGTTTATTCGTTTATTGAAGATGTTAGGAGCAAAATCTCATTTTGAAAACCATTCACTAACAATTGATGGTTCGAACATTACTTCTTTTGAAGCTCCTTATGATTTAGTTAAAACAATGCGGGCATCTTTTTATGTGATGGGTCCGCTTTTGGGGCGTTTTGGTGAGGCTCGTGTATCATTGCCGGGAGGATGTGCTTGGGGGCCGAGACCAGTAGATTATCATTTAAGAGGTTTTGAGAANTTAGGAGCTAAGATTACTCTTAAAGATGGATATNTAATGGCTAAGGCAAAAAAATTAAAAGGTGCTGATATAAACTTTGAGATTCCTTCTGTAGGTGCAACTGCGAATATAGCTATGGCTGCTGTTTTAGCTGAAGGTACAACGAGGATAATTAACGCAGCTGCAGAGCCCCATATTGTTCAGTTATGTGAAACATTAAATTCAATGGGTGCTGAAATTGAAGGCATTGGTTCAAATAACCTTATAATTCATGGAGTTAATAGTCTTAACAATTTTGAAGTTTCTATAATCTCTGATATGATTGAAGCTGGTACATTTTTAATGGCAGGGGCATCCCTTGGAAATATCACAATAGATAAGGTAGATCCTTCTCATTTATCTATCGTTTTGGATAAACTGAGCCAAGCTGGTTGCTCATTGTCAATAACAAAAGATTCAATTGCAATTAAGAAATGTGAAAATATCAAACCAGTCGATATGTCAACTGATGTACATCCNGGTTTTCCTACTGACCTTCAGGCGCAGTGGATTGCTCTAATGTCAATAGCTAATGGAGCCAGTAAAGTAACTGATAATATATATCATGATCGTTTTTCACATGTGCCAGAGCTCAATCGTCTTGGAGCAAAGATTGCAACCGACAAAAATTCGGCCTTTGTCAAAGGTGTTAATCAATTAAGAGGTGCTCAAGTTATGTCTACAGATATAAGAGCCAGTGCTTCATTGGTGATTGCGGGGCTTATTGCAAAAGGAAGAACAGATATAAGTAGGATATATCATATTGACAGAGGATATGAATGTATTGAGNAAAAATTCCAATCTCTAGGAGCTAAAATCTATAGGGAAAAAGAATAAATAAAAGAATGGGAATCTTTTGAAAATTTTATTTAAAATAAGTGCTTCGTCGGGAAAGGATTCATTATGCGAATCGTAATAATTGGTGCTGGTGAAGTTGGATTTCACGTTGCAAAATCTTTAAGTCAAGATGACCATGACATTACTGTTATGGANATAAGTGCTTCAAAATGTAAGAGAGCGAGTGAAAACTTAGATGTCATAGTTGTTGAAGGNAATGGTGCAAGCCCNCGTAATCTATCAAGNGCTAATGTTCAAGAAGCAGACTATGTACTTTGCCTGACGCGAGTTGATGAAGTTAACCTTATTGCATCTCAGCAAGCTCATGAATTAGGAGCAAAAAAGATTGTAGCCAGGCTGCGTAATCAACAATACACAACTAGAGATTCAATCATTAAACCTGAAAAGTTTGGAATTGATTTNGTTATCCATCCAGAAAAGGAAGCTTCTAGTGAGATTGTTCAGTTAATTCGCCATTCTTATGCAACTCAATCAACAGAATTTGAGGATGGAAGAATGCAAATGATTGGTCTTAGGCTTGATGAGGATTCCCCAATTGTTGGAAAAACTGTCAGAGAAATTTGTGAAGCTGAGCGTGATTTTAAATTTGGTATTATTACAGTGGTTAGAGATGGTGAGTCTCATGTTCCTTGGTCTGACTTTGAATTTGATAAATCAGATACTGCATATTTCATTGTTAAAACTGAGCGTCTCGACTCATTAATATATTTTCTTGGAAAAGAGACTACTCCAACAAAATCAATAATAATTCTTGGAGGAAGTAAGATAGGTCGAAGTATAGCAGGAATGCTTCAAAATGAGATTAGTGTTCGAATGATTGATAATAAAAGAGATAAAGCTGAATGGTTGGCAACTAATTTGAAAGAAACAATGATTTTAAATGGCGATGGTACGGATGTTGAATTATTAAAAGCTGAAAATATTGGTGAAGCTGATAGTTTTATTGCAGCAACAGAGAATGAACAAACCAATCTCTTATCTGGAATGCTCGCACGACACCTAGGAGTTAAACAAGTTATTATTCATGTTAGCACAACGGAATATATGCCAATAGTAAATGAAATTGGATTTGGTGCAGTTATAAGTAAAAATATGTCAACCGTAAATGCTATACTTAGATTGATATCCAGTGATCTAACTGAAAAATCTGTNACAACGTTTGATGAAATTGATGTTGATGTTGTTGAGTTTAGTCCTGAGTCTGGAAGCAAAGTGACTAAGTACCCATTGGAAGAAATAAAATTTCCTGAGGATAGTATAGTTGGNGTTATTAATCATAATGGNGATTTNTCAATAGCACGAGGNGCAACTCAATTGACCGANGAAGATACTGCTNTGGTTTTTACAAAGTCGAAAGCACTTCCAAAATTAAAACAGCTCTTTGAGGCTTGATTGAACGTAAAAACTATTGTTAANATTCTCTCAGCAATGTTGGTTGTGACTGGACTATCAATGCTTATCCCTACAGTTATTTCTTGGTCATTTTCAGAGCCTGATCTCTCTGGTCACTTGCAATCAATGATAATTTGNATTGTTGTTGGTATACCATTTTGGNTGATAACAAGGAAGAGTCGCGCATTAAATAGTAAGGATGGATTTGCGATCGTTTCATTTGCTTGGTTAATTGTTGCATTCGCAGGCTCATTGCCATTCTATCTTAGTGGAACTATCCCAAACTTCACCGATGCTTGGTTTGAAGCAATGTCTGGAGTCACAACTACTGGTGCTACAATTATTGGGAATCCAACTACATTACCAAATTTACCTAATGGTATTGAAAGTATGCCCCATGGAATACTTTTTTGGAGGTCATTTCTTCAATGGATTGGNGGTATGGGTATNATTGTATTTACGATTGCAATTTTACCTTTNTTNGGNGTTGGAGGGGTTCANCTTTTTAAGGCAGAAGTCCCTGGACCTGTAGCNGATAAAATTAGACCNAGAGTTAAAGAAACAGCAAAAATATTGTGGATGGTATATGTAGGATTTACTTTTCTGCAATTTTTACTTTTAGGTTTTGCAGGAATGCCCTGGTTTGACTCTATTTGTCACGCATTNACTACAATGCCAACAGGAGGGTTTAGCACTCAAAATGCTAGTATAGCTGCTTACTCTAATCCTTTAATTCATTACGTAATAATTTTTTTCATGTTTATTGCAGGAGTTAATTTTACTCTTCATTTTCGAGCAATCACCGGCAATTTTAAATCCTATTTTAAAGACTATGAATTCAAAGTTTATTTTTTCATTCTCTTTTTTGCAACTACATTCATATTCTTTAATATATCCTATTCTGAATTAGATTTAAGTCATAACACTTTTCGGATATCACTATTTCAATCTTTAGCATTGATGACCGGTACTGGTTATGCTAATGCCAATTATGAACTTTGGCCATTTTTCAGTCAACTTTTACTTTTTTTTATGATGTTTTTTGGCGCGATGGGNGGGTCGACTAGCGGAGGATTGAAAATCGCTAGAGTAATCCTTTTAATTAAATATGCAGCTTCTGAAACCCGTAGAATGTTGCATTCAAGAGCTATTATACCTATTAGAATTGGNGACAGGACCATTAGCGATGATGTAATACGAAATACCTTGGGTTTTTTTTTAATATATCTTTCATTTTTTGTGATGACCGCCTTGGTTTTGACCGCTCTGAATTTTGATTTTTTATCTTCTTTAAGCGCTGCTGCATCGGCAATTGGTAATGTTGGACCCGCTTTTGGAGCATTTGGACCTACAGATAATTATGCTTTGCTTCATCCCATTGGAAAATGGATGATGACTTTTTGTATGTTGCTAGGTCGTCTTGAAATTTTTACAATCATGGTATTATTTAGCCGAACTTTTTGGAGATAATTAAATGTCATATGTATTAAAGGAAATTAATGAACATGTTGCCTTCCTAACGATCAATCGCCCTGATGCATTGAATGCGATGAATCCAGATGTTATTAATGAATTAGAATTTAATTTGCAATCATGTATTGATAATGATTCTGTTGGTGTTATCATACTTACTGGCTCAGGAGATAAGGCCTTCATTGCTGGTGCTGATATCAAAAAGATGCAAACTATGGATTCTGAAGAAGCGCTTGTTTTTGCTAAGGCAGGTCAAAAGTTAACACTAACTATTGAAAACTCTTCAAAACCTGTTATTGCAGCTGTAAATGGTTTTGCTTTGGGAGGTGGATGCGAAATCAGTCTTGCTTGTCATATGCGAATTGCAAGTGATAATGCAATATTTGGACAACCAGAAGTCCTTCTTGGGCTTTTGCCTGGTTGGGGTGGTACGCAACGTTTGCCCAAAATAGTTGGATTAGGTTTAGCAAATGAGATGATTGCAACAGGCAGTAGTATTACATCAACTAAAGCAAAAGAGATTGGTTTGGTTAATCATGTTGTTCCTCAAGGGGAATTAATATCAAAATGTATTGATATAGCAAAACAGATCCTAAAGAATGGACCTAATGCGATATCGGAATCATTAGAATGCATTCGTAAAGGAAATGGAAAGTCAATTGAAGAGGGTTTAGAGATAGAAGCCGGAAGATTTAGTCAATTATTTGAAAATGATGAATCATCCGAGGGGCTATCAGCTTTTGTAGAAAAACGTCCTCCAAAATTTAGAAAATAATTATGCAAAATAATCTTAAAACTCCTACCATGTTGGACGTAATTACGCCAATCTTATTGCTAATAATCATGCTTTCATTTTCTGTCTATTTATATGGTGATGATTCATCATATGGAGCCAACCAGATTGCCCTTATTCTAAGTGCTTGTATCGCAGCTATTGTTGGGATAAAGAATGGATATAAATGGAAAGATATCGAGGCTGGAATAGTTAAAGGTATTGGGATGGGAATGAGTGCAATTCTTATTTTATTAGCCGTAGGTGCACTAATTGGCACATTGATCATGTCCGGGACCGTTCCTGCAATGATTTATTATGGATTAAATATTCTTTCACCTTCAATTTTCTATTTTGCCACGTGTATCATTTGCGCGATTTCAGCATTAAGTATTGGAAGCTCATGGACAGTCGCAGGAACATTGGGTGTAGCATTAATGGGAATTGCAACAGGTCTCGGTCTATCACCTAGTATTACTGCTGGCGCAGTAATTTCTGGAGCATACTTTGGCGATAAGATGTCACCTTTATCGGATACAACTAACTTAGCACCTGCAATCGCAGGTACTGATTTATTTTCACATATCAGACATATGATTTGGACAACAGGCCCCAGTCTGTTGATTGCTTTAATCATGTTTTTGTTTATAGGTTTATCAAGCGAATCGTCTGGAAATTCAAAGGGACTAGAGCTGATTCAAACTACATTACAGAACACATTTAATATTAATATTATCTCATTTATTCCAATTATCGTTATTTTTATTTTAGCTTATAAAAAAGTACCTGCATTTCCGACGATATTAATTGGTGCATTATTAGCAGGTCTATTTTCAGCAATATTTCAACCACAAGTTGTTAAGAGTTTTGTTGGAGAACCTGATTTATCTACTGGGTTAGTAATGGTATCAGGCGTCTGGACAGCACTACACTCAGGTTTTGCACTTGAAAGTGGTGTTGAGATTGTTGATGATCTTCTAACTAGAGGTGGGATGGCCAGCATGTTGAATACAATTTGGCTTGTGATTTGCGCATTAGCATTTGGAGCTGTATTAGAAACNACAAATATNTTAAAAAANCTGGTNGAATCGNTCCTTTTACTNGCNAATTCAACTGGTTCNTTNATTATTACAACAATTNCGACTTGTATTGGAATCAATATTATNGCNGCAGATCAATATATTTCAATTGTATTGCCCGGTCGAATGTATAGGGCTGAATTTAAAAGAAGAAAACTTGCGGCAAGAAATTTATCAAGAACACTTGAAGATTCAGGAACAATCACTTCNCCATTAATTCCATGGAATACATGTGGTGCATATATGTCTGCTTCTNTGGGNGTTGCAACTTTTAGTTATTTACCGTTCTGTTTTTTNAATCTTNTTAANCCNNTAGTTGCNATTATTTANGCAATATTTAATGTAAAAATAATTAAGAAAAATTAANTNATCTTGGCGTTTTGATNTATCTATATCTTTAANTAACTTTTANNCGAAAATTTATTNACTTATATNTTANATNTTAACATATTCATAAACAATCAAGGAGTGTTTTATATGTCTAATTTCAAACGTTTTNCATTACTTTTTTCGAGNATTGGGCTATTAGTTGCTCAGTCAACGATTGAAGGTACTGTGACAGATACAGAAGGTAATCCATTGGCGGGCGCAAATGTGATTGTAGATGGGACTTCTGTTGGTGCGGCATCTGATTCAGATGGTGCNTATCAAATTGATGTTCCAGCTGGAACTGTTGGTGGTCAGAATGTGNCCCTAACTGCATCGTACATTGGTTATAGTAATTTATCAATNAATGTAGATGTTCCCTCNGCTGGTTCTGTTACTCAGAACTTTTCACTATCTGTAGANGCAATTGGNTTAAAGGCTATTAGTGTGACAGCACTAGGCTTTGAANCAAATCGTGATAAACAGGGTTCAACAAGTGCCTCTGTAACACCTGCTGATATGACTCGTTCTGGAGAAGCATTGATCGCAAACAGTTTAGCTGCTAAAGCATCTAATGTAATTGTTAATTCTGTTAGTGGTGATGCAGGAGCAGGAACTTCGATTAAGATTAGAGGGTCAAATACTATTTCTGGCGCAAGTCAACCTCTTGTTGTTGTTGATGGTATGCCAATTAACAATTCTCAAATCTATGGAAACTCTTCTCGTTTTGGTGGTGTATCTCAACAATCACGCTTAAATGACCTTAACTCAAATGATATTAAATCAGTTGAAGTTTTAAAAGGCGCATCTGCAGCTTCTTTGTGGGGTTCAAAAGCAGCGAATGGAGTGATTGTAATTACGACTAAAGATGGTACAAAAGGTAAGCTAAAGATGAGCTATAAGCGTACACAGTCTTACGATGAAATACATGAAAGACTTCCTATGCAAACTACTTACGGTCAGGGAAGAAGTGGTAAGTGGGGAACTCAAGCAGAATCATGGGGTGATAAGATTGCAGATAGATCTGGNGGTGAAGATACTTATGATAAATCAAAGGCCTACTTTGTNTCAGAAGATGGAAAATTCACTCAGTATACCATTACTTCTAAAAATTCTAAAAATACATATGTAGATAAAAACTTTAACCAAGCGTTTCAAACTGGTAAATATATACAAGATGATTTCCAGATTTCTGGTGGCGATAATACCAAAACGTATCTATTTAGTTATAGTCGTTTGAATCAGGATGGAATCATTCGTAATTCATATTATGATAGAGATAATATTCGTTTAAATACAAAGTTTAGACTGTCTCCAACTGTTTCTATGTCATCTAAAGTGGGATATACTTATTCAAGTTCTAACAGGCTTCAGAGAGGATCGAATGTTTCCGGTCTTATGTTAGGTTATTTAAGAACACCTCCTGATTATGATAATGAGTACTATAAAGGAAGTTACTGGAGTGGTGGAACAGAATACACTGGTAGACACCGTGCATATCGACGCTATCTTGGTGGTTCTAGTACAAATCCAATTTACAATAATCCAGGTTGGACTATTAATGAGCAAAANAACACTACNCGNGTAAATCGTATTATTATGTCAAATGAAATGAACTATGAGCCTTTTGAAGGTAGTGAAATTATTGTACGTCAAGGTTTAGATACATTTACTGANAATAGAGAAGGTTATTATCCAATAGGTACTGGAGGATCCTCAAGGAACTCTGGGTCATTTGATATGGCACGCATTACNAATCGCGAGACCAACTATGATGTTATTGGTCGTCAAAACTTAGAGTTAAGTCCTACAATTTCTATGGTGGCAACAGTTGGTTTTAATACCAATGACAGAGTGTATAGTAGATCGTCATCATTTATTGATGGNTTTTTAGTTAACTCTGATAAGTTCACCACAAACCTAAATACTGCTTCAGAAGCNTCTTCTGTGGATAATGGCAGATTATATTTACGTTCTAACAGATTCTACGGTATTCTATCTGTAGATGCGCTAGATATGCTTTTTCTTAATATGTCTCTAGCAAATGAGACACATTCAACGATCAGTGATGCTTATAGCTATCCAGCAATGGATCTTGCTTGGCAAGCTACTGATATTGTTAGGGGNTTTGCTCCATTTGTGAGTTTTGCTAAGTTTCGAGTAGCGTATGGTCAGGTAGGTGTTAGACCATCAGCGCATGCCTTTGAAACGTTAGCAGAAAGTGGCTTTGGCTACTCAGCTTATAGTGATCCTATATCCGTTGGACAGTGGGGCGGCGGATATCGCGTAGATAATAATAAAGGTAATGATAAACTTAAGCCTGAGGTTAAAACTGAGACTGAATTTGGAGCGGATCTACGCTTTATGGATGATAAGCTCTCCTTTGGAGTTACTTATTATTCGAATTATATCAAAGATATGCTTATATCCAGNACTCTTTCACCAACCTCTGGTTTTTCATCGCAGTATGCAAATGCTGCTGAAATGTCTAACAAGGGTATTGAGCTTGATGGTTCATGGAATATTATAACTGAGCCTTCACAAGCTTTAGAGCTCAATTTTAATTGGGCAACCAATGAAAACCTTGTTGAAGACCTTGCAGGTACTAAAGTACTTAANCTAGCTGTTGGTAATGTTACATCTGTAGCTTTAGCTCCAGTAGATGGTAAGAAGTATCCAATTGGAACCCTTTGGGGGACTGGCTCTCAGACTGAGAATGGAGAATGGGATGGAAAGCTAATTTTAGATGCTAATGGCTTTCCTCAGCTTACGACTTCGCTAATAGCTCTTGGTAATCCTAATCCAGATTGGAGAGGAACTATTGGGTTAAATGCTCGATGGAATAACTTGTCCTTCAATATGCTTTTTGAGCATTCTCAAGGCGGTCGTTATGCTCCACGTACCCAGTGGGTATTGAGAAGATTTGGAACTACAACAGATACAGATAATGAAGTAACTCTGACTAAAGATCTTAAGAATATCAAAGGAACTACNATTCCTTCTGGTACAACAGTTCGTGGTTTTATCCATGATTTTGGTGGTGGTGATGTGTTACTTGATGAAGTATGGTTTCGTCAGTCGATTGGTGGAGGGTTTGGTAATAATCAAGCCTATAACTTTGCGACGAAGGATGCAACCTTCTCTCGTATAAGAGAGTTATCAGTTTCTTATCTTTATAACGATGAGATGTTGAGAAGTACTACCGGTTTAAGCGACATTACATTTACTCTTACAGCTCGAAACCTATTTTCATGGTATAAAGAGCTTGTAGGTGTAGACCCAGGTGTTCATGTTGGTGGTATTCAAACTGGAAGTGGTTTNGATTATTTTGCTAANCCAAGTACTAAATCCTTCTTGTTCTCAGTATCTACAAACTTCTAAGGGTAGGGTATAAAAATGAAAAAACAAATTAAAGGTTTAAATAAAATGAAGAAAATTATCGCTCCATTAACTGCAATTGCTTTAATGGTGAGTGGGTGTGATNTTGATAAATCTATCAATGATAATCCAAATGATATCACATTGTCTGATGT
This sequence comes from Fidelibacterota bacterium, assembly GCA_002713455.1. Taxonomy (GTDB): domain Bacteria; phylum Fidelibacterota; class Marinisomatia; order Marinisomatales; family TCS55. The sequence goes on along the minus strand of PASX01000034.1, from coordinate 2,843 downwards.
GGATGCGAGACTATTCTTNAATGGTGCGCAACTTGCAAACTTCACTGCTCAAGTCAGTCATGTNAATAGAATTACTGGTATGTATTCTGGTCAATTGGTTGGATTTACATCTCTGTATTCGAATATTTATCAATATAATCTGACAGCAGATGAAATGAATGACGAATGGAATGCTGCTTATGTTGGTGCTACAACCAANCTTAGNCACATTCGGGAAGCTGCTCCAGATGATAAATTGCTCNTCGGTATCTCAAAAGTAATTGAAGCGAATGCAATAGGAACAATGGCGATTTTAATGGGTGGTGTTCCTTACAGTGAAATTGGTGGAGANATTGAAGATCCANAGTTTGATNCTCAAAAAACTGTTCTTGCNTCNTTAACNNCTCTATTGGATGCAGCAATNACTGATTTAACNGGTGCAACAACACGCAATGAATCATTTGATGTTGTATTTGGTGGAGATAAGGACAAATGGATCGCTGCTGCAAATACATTAAAAGCTCGTTTTGCTTTAGTGCAGAAAGATTATCCAGCGGCTCTAACTGCCGCGAATAGTGGTATTTCTGCTTCTGCTGGAGATATGCTTTATAAGCCTCGCGGAGATGCAGCTATTGATCAAGGTGATAAGAATTTATTCTATACTATCTTAGCAGGNTCTCGTACAGGAGACCTTGGGAATAAAGGAAGTTATCTTTTGAAAATGNTAGATGCGGCTGATGCAGNTTATCGAGGAAATGCAAAAACGAATGAAANAGCACGACATGGTTATTATCAAATTGATGAGACATCNTCATCTGGAAATACAGGNGTTGCTGCNCAGTNTGANCCNCAACCTATTGCAACNTATGCTGAGAATCAGTTAACNNTAGCAGAAGCTGCAGCTCGNACAACAGGCTTTGCGGCTGGTCTTGCTGCTTTGAATTCTTATAGAGCGTGGCTTGCTGNTGGTGGAAGATTAAATACGACTCATGATGTTTCAGCAAACTACAAATATGATCCTTACGTNGAAGCTGANTTTGCTGCTGGTGGTATGGAAAATGCTGATAACNTAACAAAAGAAAAGGCATTATTGCGCGAGATCATGGAGGAAAGATATGTATCAGGTTTTGGCTCATATATGCCATTTGATGATCACAGACGTCTTCGTGGTGCGAATGAAACAGATATGATTGTTCCATTTCCATTGAANACANCTGCTGCAACAAAGCATGTTGAAAGAATGCCATATCCTCAAAGTGAGAAGAATTCAAATAGTAATGTTCCTGTGATTTCTGATGCTGATGCNCTTTATACTAAAACTGAGGTTAATAAATAAATTGAAATAGTTTTACTAGTTCTTTTTTTATTGCAAAAAGCCTCCATTTTTGATGGAGGCTTTTTAGTTTTATGAACTAAAGGTGATTTAATTTCTTAGTAAAAAGTTTTATTTTCTATTGGAGGTAATATGAAAAAAATATTCTTATCATTTNTTTTTATTGCAACTTTAATTGCAGAAAACAATTTTGACTCATTCTTTCAGATTTTTCAATATCGTAATATTGGTCCGACAAGAGGTGGTCGAGCTACTGCTGTAGAAGGTGTTACTAAAGATTTAGGAACATTCTATATGGGAGCTACTGGAGGTGGTGTTTGGAAAACACAGGATTANGGTATTACATGGAACAATATTTCAGANAANTANTTTGAAAGNCCTTCAATTGGTGCAATAACGGTTTATCAAAAAGATCCAAATNTACTTTATGTTGGAACTGGTTCTGATGGGATTCGATCAAATGTTATTGTTGGTAAGGGCGTATATAAATCGAAAGATGCAGGTAAAACGTGGAAAAATGTTGGTTTACAAAATTCGGGCCTTATAGGGGCAGTTGAAATACACCCTAATAATCCAAATATAGTTTTTGTTGCTGCAATTGGGCAGCCATTTGAGCCAAACTCTGAAAGAGGTGTGTTTAGAAGTTTGAATGGCGGTAAAAGCTGGGAAAAAGTTTTATTTATTTCTGATACTGTTGGTGTTGTTGATATAGAGTTTGCTCCTGATGATCCAAATACAATTTATGCAGGAACATGGCGTACCGAAAGAAAGCCTTGGACAATCATTAGTGGTGGTTTAAATGGTGGTATATATAAATCAACTAATGGTGGATCTAGTTGGAAAAAGATAAATAGAGGTCTTCCAAAAGGATTGATCGGTAAAATAGATTTAGCAGTTTCACAAGATGACCCAGATAGATTGTATGCTTTAGTTGAAGCGCCAAAAGGTGAAGGNGGTTTGTATCGTTCAAATAACCGTGGTGAATCTTTTAAATTAGTAAAAACTGATCCAAAAGATGTTCGACATCTTGTNAATCGTCCCTTTTATTATATTAATATATCATCGAACCCAAAAAATGCAGATATACTCTTTTCAAATGCAAATCGCTTTATGAGATCTGATGATGGTGGGAAAAATTGGAGAATTCTTTCTACACCACATGGAGATAATCATGATATCTGGATTCATCCACAAGATACCTCTCTTTGGGTTCAATCAAATGATGGNGGAGTAAATGTTACATTTAANTCTGGAAAAACATGGACNACACAATCGAATCANCCNACAGCCGAACTNTATCAAGTTGAAGTAGATGATCAATATCCATATTGGTTATANGCTGGGCAGCANGATAATTCAACNATNNCTCTTCCTAGTTTACCNCCCTANANTTCTGCNGGTGGCGGTATTGGTTTTTGGACTGCAGTTGGTGGGTGTGAGACAGGACCTGCTGTACCTAAACCAGGTAACCCAAATATAGTTTATTCTAATTGTAAAGGTCGTTTTGGGGTATACAATAAACTTACAGGCC
>PASX01000033.1 GCA_002713455.1 Fidelibacterota bacterium | reverse complement strand
CCAATAATTGGGACTGAAGTAGGTGGAATTTCTGATGCTATTTCTAATTATATTAATGGTCTATTAATTGAGCCAAATAATCCGATTAAGACCGCCGCTGCTATATTAGAATTATTTAATAACCAAGATTTATATAATCAATTATCAATTAATGGCATATCTAGGATAGAAAAGAACTTTTCAATTAAAAAAATTGGTAAAAAATATATAAAGATTATATCTGACTATTATGATTATTAAAAACTATTATTATACATTAAATTCGTGTTCAAAATGGTAAGAAAAAAAAATAAAATAATAATTAATAATGGAGATCTCCAGTTTGGATTTGAGGTCATTATCAAAAACTTAATCAACAAATGCATCTAATAAGGTGCATTTTTTGTTTATGGAAGGATTGCTTATTATATGAGTATTATTCAGCAAATAATTAAACTGCAAAATATTGATTCTCAATTACAAGATATAGCTGAATTATTAGGTGATTTGCCAATAAAAGTTGAAAGTTTAAAAGAAGAAGAATCATCTTTAATTACTTCACTTGAAAGTGGGAGACTTCGACTACAAGAATTAGAACTTGGATTAAATAAATTTGATGGTCAATTAAAAGATTTAAATATCAAGATTGAGAAACATAAAGACCAATTATTTCTTGTCACAAATAATAAACAATATGATGCGCTTCAGTTAGAGATTGATCATCTAAAATCTGAGTTAGATGGGATAGAAATAAAATCACTAGAATATACTGAAGAAAAAGAGAAATTAGAGAAGCAGATTAAAAGTGAAAGTGAAAACTTAGGCGCTCTTAGTTCCGACTTAAAGGAGCGTCGAAAAAAACTAGAAAATCTTATGAATCAATCTTCAGATCAAAAAACAAAATTAGAATCTGATAGAAAAACTCACATTGATGATATTGACGAATCGATATTAAATCAATATACAAGAGTTCAAAAAGCTCGTGGAGGATTATCAGTAGTATCAATTACAGGATCGGCATGTGGAGGTTGTGGGGCATTTATTCCACCTCAAATTGTTGCAGAAGTTAAATCAAATAGTTTAGCTCGGACCTGTGATAGTTGTAGTAGGTTTCTTTATTGGGATTCAGAGTAGTTATATATAAAATTTTTTGTAATTTATATTGTTAATTTGAAATAGAGTCAATCGGATAATTGCTCTTAGTCTCGCTTTAAGCGCTACAAAGAGAGGAAAGTCCGAGCACTGCAGGACGGGATGCCACATAATTAGTGGAATTAGTTATACTAATATGGAAAGTGCAACAGAAAATATACCGCTTCAATTTATTGGAGTAAGGGTGAAATGGCGGTGTAAGAGACCACCAGGCCTTGATGAGAATCAAGGTGCTTGTAAACCCCATCCAGTGCAAGATCAAGTAAACTCTAAGATGTTGTCCGCATTGTTTGAAGAGAGGGTTGATTGCATGATTTATCTAGCAATAGTTAAACAAGATGAATGATTATCGATTACAGAACTCGGCTTATAGATTGACTCTATTATATTTTATAAANAGAAATAAATTAAGTGTATAAAAGTANAATAATTGGGATGGGNTTTTCTGTTCCTGANAAAATCATAAAAAANGATGATTTAACNNANTTAATGGAAACATCNGANGAATGGATTCANTCAAGGTCGGGAATAAAAGAAAGAAGATGGGCTGNAGAAGANACTACAACNTTTAATNTAGCTCATGAAGCATCNTNAANTGCTATNTTAAAATCNGGTATTCATAGTAGTGATATTGATATGATAATACTTGGTACNCTTTCATCTGATTATTTTTTCCCAGGGGTAAGNGCTCAACTNCAAGATAGTTTAGATTTAAAAAATGTAGGNGCTTTTGATATAAAAGCTGCATGTTCTGCNTTCATATATAGTTTATCAATNGCAGANCAGTATATTAAAACTGGAATGGCTAAAACTATTCTTGTNGTTGGAGCTGAAACACAAACNAAATTAATTGAAAAATCAACTAGAGGTAGGGATATTGCAGTTTTATTTGGAGATGGAGCAGGGGCAGCAATTCTTCAAAGAAGTAATGATCANAGTAAAATATTATCTACTCATATTCATTGTGAAGGGAAAAATATTAAAAATCTCTGGATGGAAGCCCCTGGAACGAGTCCTGGTAGTTGGTTTAAAGAAAAAAACTTTAATTCAAAACGTTTTACACCGTATATGAATGGCCGCGAAGTTTTCCGNAATGCAGTAAAAAGNTTTCCTGAGGTAATTAATGAAGCATTGCAATNTAATAATTTAACAATTGANAATATTAAGCTTATAATACCACATCAAGCCAATTATAGAATAAGCAANNCTGTAGCTGATAAAATGGGTGTTGATATGAGTNTTGTTTATAGTAATATNCATAAATATGGNAATACAACTGCTGCTTCAATTCCAATTGCANTAGTTGAAGCTTTGGAAGAAGGGCTCATAAAAAAAGATGATTATATTATTTTGGCTGCGTTTGGTGCAGGCTATACATGGGCTTCAGCAGCAATACGGTGGTAATTAATGCTTATTAAGCAAAATAAACCATCACATATTGGCCAATTAATATCTGTATCTAAAAAATATTGGAAACAGATCACCGTATCATTTTTAATGATTCTTATNTTATCTTTATTTTTTCCTAGGGGTAAAACACTTTTGTACTCTTATCAACTTAATGATATTGCCCAAGAAGAAGTAGTTGCACCATTTAATTTTCCAATATTGAAATTGCAAGATCAATTACAAAATGATTTAAATGAAGCAATTAAATCGGAGCCATATCTTTTCATACGTTCTCAGGATGTAGTAGATAATCAAATCAAATTAATTAATGAATATTTTGAATTAGTAAAAAATATACAAATAGCTAACAAGGCTCTTAGAAATTCNAGGAATGATCTTTATAGAAAAAGATTTTCAGAAGAATACAATTCTGCGAGAGTCGCAATGCAATCAGATAGTACAGCTTTAAGTATTTTAAACCAGCAGGTTATTGAGGATTTTTCATTTGCAATTGATAATGAAAAATGGAATACTATTTTTGAATCTGATCCTCAGGATCCAATTAAAATAAATTTAAAATCATTAAAAGATGATATTATTCAAATTGCAAGGAATAGGTGGGCCGAAGGTATATATGATATTGNGATTAAAGAAATCATTAGTGAACAAGTTGCAGTTAGAACTACAAATNAAGTTGCTGCACAGTTAACGCTACCAACATCTTATAATGATATTCAAGATGCTTGGACTAAAGCTCGATTTGATGTAACAAACCGTTTNCCAGATATTATTGATATAAGAAGAGATCTGGGTTATTCTTTAGTAGTAGAGTTCATGAAGCCAAATTTGATTTTTGATCGTGAAACGACAGAAAGAAGACAAAAAGCTCGTGAAGATCGAGTCCCGCGTAATAAAGGAATAATATTAAAGAACGAACGAATTATAGATGCTAATACAAGAATAACTGATTCTGAGATACAAAAACTTTACTCTCTTTCAGTTGCTTTAAATAAAAAATCAATTGAGGGAGAAACATCTCAAGTTGTTCTTGCTTATTTAGGACGTATTTTAGTTATTGGAATTGTAGTTTCATTCTTTTTCACATTTTTGCTTACATATCGAAAATCTATTTTTGAAGATTGGAGGATGGTATTACTTATTGCATTAATTTTTTGTGTAGAAGTTGGATTAGCATATTTATTTGATTATCAATTAAAGCTTTCAGAATATCTTATCCCAACAACTATAGCGGCAATGGTATTAACTATAATGTTCGATGCTAGGATTGGGTTAATGGGGATTACATCAATTATTTTACTTATTGGTATTATGATAGGGAATAATGTTGAATATATCATCACATCTATTTTTACTGCCTCTGTAGGTATATTTTCTGTTAGAAAGCTTCGTCGTAGGAGCCAATTATTTACATCTATTTTTGCATTAATCGGAAGTAGTGCATTTGTTATTGTTAGTCAAGGTTTATTCAAAGGTCATGAATGGTCTATTATGGGATTTGATATTATAAATTTAGTATTTATATCTGTTTTATCTCCTATTGTAACATACGGTTTAATTGGTATTTTTGAAGTTTCTTTTGGCATTACAACAAATTTGACATTGATTGAATTATTAGATTTTCAACATCCTTTATTAAAAAGACTTCAACAAGAAGCAAATGGAACATTTAATCACAGTATTGTAGTAGGTAATCTTGCAGAAGCTTGTGCAAATGCCATAGGCGCTAATTCTCTTTTATGTAGAGTTGGTGCATATTATCATGATCTTGGTAAAATGAATAGACCAGAGTACTTTATTGAAAATCAATATTCAGGAGAGAATAAACATGATTCTCTAACATCTGTAATGAGTGCAAAAATAATAAAAAATCATGTTGATGAAGGATTAATTCTTGCAAAAGAGTATGGCCTGCCAAAAATAGTTAGTGATTTTATCCCAATGCATCATGGTACAACAAGAGTAGAATATTTTTATAGAAAAGCTCTAGAAGATGGAGAAAAAATTAATGAAAAACAGTTTCAATACCCTGGGCCAAAACCCAATACTAAGGAAACAGGAATATTAATGATTTGCGAAGCTGTTGAAGCAGCAGTTAGATCAATAAAAGAACCAGACATAATTAAAATAGAAGAAATGATAGATAAGATAATTGATTTTAGGATTTCAGCTGGTCAATTATCTGAATGTCCACTTACAATGGATGAATTAACAAAAATAAAAGGTAATGCAGATGGAACTGCTGGATTAATACCCGTTTTAAGAGGTATTTATCATATTCGTATTGAATATCCAGACGACCAAAGAGAATGATAAAAATCAATATTGAATCAGACCCAAAGTTTAAAAAGCCAAATGATTCGGTAATATTTTCTTTAATATCTTATGTAATGGAACAACAGGAAATATCTGATGCTGATTTATTATTTATTTTTGGAGATGATAAATTACTAAATCATTTAAAAAAACAATTTTTTAACAAAGACCACTTTACTGATGTTATTGCATTTAGGCTTAATGATTATAATCAAGGGAATATTGAAGGTGAAGTATATATCAGTTTAACACGTGCAAAGAATAATGCAAAAAAATTTAATGAACCTTATAGTAAGGAAATTGCAAGACTTGTAATTCATGGAAGTTTACATTTACTGGGATATGAAGATTCTTCAAAAAAGGATAAAGAGGAAATGACTAAAAAAGAAGACATTTATTTGGCTAAAGTAGATTGGAGTAAAATATATGAATGAAATAGGTTATAGAATTGAAGAATTAGTTCAAATTGTTGATAGACTTCGCGGGCCTAATGGATGTCCATGGGATCGCGAACAGACTAATCAATCTTTAATACCTTATTTTATTGAAGAAGTTTATGAGGTTTTAGAAAGCATTGATGAAAATAATTGGGATTCACTTAAAGAAGAGCTAGGTGATACTTTATTACATATAATTTTTCAAGCATCAATAGCTGAAGAAGNTAAAAAGTTTAANTTTGTNGATACGATAAAAAATGTAAATAANAAATTAATTGATCGCCATCCACATGTATTTGGTNAGGNAAAAATAGATGNCNTNTTTAATGCAAAACAAAATTGGGAAGNTGTTAAGTATAAGGANAAAGGAAGNNAATCAAGATTAGATGGTGTGCCAAAAAGTTTACCTTCATTAATCAANGCNCAAAGACTTCAGCAAAAAGCTAGCTATGCAGGTTTTGATTGGGATAAAATAGAAAAAGTATGGGATAAAGTGAATGAAGAATTNCTCGANCTTAAAGAAGCTGAANTCATNGGTAATAATAAAAANATTGAAGAGGAAATTGGCGATCTTTTATTTTCTATAGTAAATTTATCNCGACACTTTGATATTTCGGCTGAAAATGCTTTAAGGCAAACTAATCGTAAATTTGTTAGAAGATTTAGAAAAGTTGAAGANAAAATTAAAGCAACAGGTAAAGAATTAGATGAAGTTAATTTAGAAGAAATGGATTCTATCTGGAACCAAATTAAACATAATGAATAGTTTTTTAAGGAAATCATATTTGCAATTATTTATCATTATAAATCTAATAGCTCCATTATCATTCATTTTTGCTCAAGATTGGCCGGAGTTATCTAGGTACTCTAAGAGTAATAAACAGCTGGGATTACCTTCTCCTACTGAAAATAGAGTTATCTTTATTGGTAATTCAATTACAGAGGGNTGGTCAACAATATTTCCTGAATTCTTTGAAGGAAAATCATATATAAATCGTGGAATTAGTGGCCAAACTACACCTCAAATGCTAATACGATTTCGACCAGATGTAATTGATTTAAAACCCAAAATAGTATTAATCCTAGCGGGAATTAATGATATTGCAGGCAATACAGGTCCTTCAACAGTAAAAATGATATCTGATAATATTATATCAATGGCAGAGTTAGCAAAGTCTAATGGTATTAGTGTTGTTATTTCATCTATTTTACCTGCAAAGGATTTTCCATGGAGTACTAATATGAATCCGCCACCAAAAATATTAGCAGTGAATAAAATAATTGAAAAATATGCAAAAGATAATGAAATGATATATCTCGATTATTATTCTTCTATGGTTGATAATAATTTTGCATTAATTGAAACATATGGTTCTGATGGTGTGCATCCTAATAAAGAAGGCTATAAAGTAATGTCATTTCTTGCGAACAGAGCCATCAANAAAATATTAGAACAAANAAAATAATATTTTTAAATATAGGCTTTAGTTTGCAAAATATTGATTTGATAGAAAAAATATTTCTAATGCAGAGTATAGCTGTAGTTGGTATAAGTGCAAAAAAAGATCGCCCTAGCAATTATGTTTCCATGTATATGAAGAGTCAAGGGTATAGAATTATCCCTGTTAATCCAAATGAAGAAATAATTCTAAATGAAAAATGTTATCCTGATTTACTAGAAATACCAAATAAAGTGGAAATTATAAATGTTTTTCGTAAGTCAGAGTATGTTGTCCCAATTATAAGAGACGCTATTAAGATTCGTGCAAAAGCTGTATGGCTTCAAGATGGTATTATTAGCGAAGAAGCATCAATAATTGCTAAAGAAGCTGGTTTGTTATTTATTATGGATGATTGTATGCTTCGAAGACATAATCAATTTTATTAATTATAATCTGTAATTAAAGAAACGAAATTATTACTCACCATTTAGAGTTAAGATAATTCTTCTACTTGATTCCATGTTTCGGTGTTCACATAGATAAATACCTTGCCATGTGCCAAAATTAAAATTTCCATTAGTAATAGGTATAGTAATTGTTGAACCGAGAATTGATGATTTTATATGAGCAGGCATATCATCTGAGCCTTCAAAGGTGTGTTGATAGTATGGTGCATTTTCTGGTACCATAATGTTAAAATGGGATTCAAAATCATTTCGTACAGTTATGTCTGCATTTTCATTGATTGTTAAAGAAGCAGAGGTATGTTTAATAAATAATGTTAAAATGCCCACATTTATACTTTTAATCTCAGGTAGATTTTTTACTACTTCATCCGTTATCAAATGATAACCTCGATTTCTAGGATTCAATGCTATTTCTTTTTGTATCCACATCAAAAAAATAAAAGTTATGTTTTACGTTCTTTCTTTTTTGCAGCAGGAAATAATATATTATTTAATATAAGGCGATAACCTGGAGAATTTTGATGAAGAGATAGATCTGTCTGGGGATCGCCTACAAAATGTTGATAATCTTCAGGNTCATGTCCTCCNAAAAAAGTAAAAGTACCTTTCCCATAATTTCCATGAAGATANTTTACTTGNGGTGTTGTTCGNTCNTCACCCATAATTAATATATGCTTTTTTATTCTATCTCTATGGAATCCAGTAGTTTGTCCCATAAAACCTTTTATAACTGGAGCATGATTTTGGGTTAGCATAGTTGGAACTGGATCATATTTAGCAGAAAATTCAAATAAAGAAAAATAATCTGCTTCAGCNCCTCTNACNAANACATCGTTACTAGGTGGATAATCAATATCTGAATATTCATANANCATTGGATCAGATATTATTTTAAAANCTGAAAAAGCNAATGAGTTTTCATANNTAATTTTTTTTNGTATTTCATTNTCANTTGGTGTTCCATCAAAAACAGAGTGAGCTGCATCAANATTTGATACTGATAATGCTATATCAAATGAGTCNGTCGCTGAACACATTGCAAAAAGAAATCCNCCNTTGCCAACATAATTCTTTATTATTTGTGCNANTGCTTTTTTCTGNTTGTGGACAGAATTAAAGCCTAACTTTAAGGCTACATCTTCAAATTGTTTTTTTTGAGAGATATACCAATCAGCTGTATGGTAATTTCGATAAAACTTTCCATATTGGCCGGTAAAATCTTCATGATGTAAATGTAACCAATCATATTTTTCTAAAGCTCCATTAAATACCTCTTCATCCCATAGAGTTTTATATGGCACTTCNGCATAGGTTAGTGCTAAGGTTACAGCATCGTCCCATGGTTGCTTGTTTGGGGGTGTATAAATGGCAATTTTTGGTGCTTTCTCAAGTAGAACTATATCCATATTATTTATTTCTACTTCATTGTAAATAATTAGTGTTTTCTCNGCACCAATTATTTCATAAGATATTCCACGAATACGACACTCTTTTTCAACCTGTGGATAGCTATCTACCATGAATGAACCGCCTCTATAATTAAGGATCCATTCAACATTAATGCCTTGATTAAGTGTCCAGAAAGCTGTTCCATATGCTTTTAAATGATTTTTTTGTGTTTGATCCATAGGGATTAATATTTTTTGGGANAACCCTANCTGCAAAATAAATAAATATATTATCAGTCTTATCAATTAACTCTCATTAGGTTTTGATAATTTTCTAATATGAAGACGGATAGGCTCAACTAATAAGGATGATTCACATTCAGANAAAAGTTGGTAATAGTATTTTAAGGCATTATCTGTATTCCCCAAAAATTGTTCTTCAATTTCACCTGCTAATGCTAAAGCTTGGTCTTTTAAAGGTGAATTTTCAATAGATAAGATGGTTTTTAATGCTTTATCATATTGTTCAAATTCAACTAATAAAATAGCTAATCTTAAATTTGATAATGGTGTAATTAGAGCATCTGAATGAATCTCATTAATTTTTTCTAAGGATTGAATAGCTTCAGGTATTTTATGTTGATTAATTAAACCTTCTGAATGGAAAAAGGATTTAAATGCAATTTTATCATCGCGTGTACCATCATTATAGAAATTTATCAATAAATCATGCATTTCTAGCAGGTCATTAAAGAATATGTGGTTAGGATTTAGATTTGCAATAACTGAATCTAAAAATGCCAAAGGTTTTTCAATATTTTTATTATATAGTAAACTATTAATATAATGAATACTTGTTTTGTCAATATTTTTTTGATTATCAGGACTAAAAAATTGAGTAGCTAATTCAAATTNACCATTTAAAAGATAAAGTTCTCCAATTTTTTCATTAATTANTACAGCAAGTTCTTTATCAGGTTTACTATCTAGGGCTGATTTATATGATATGAGAGATCCCTTGGAATCGTGCGTTATATTTGCTTGTATCATACCTAATCTATAATGAGCAGTTGCCGTAGTGTTTGAAGGTGGCAATAGGGCCAAAATTGACTGATAGTGCTCAATTGTATTACCTAAAAAATCAAACCCAATATCTGGTGATTTAATTATTCTTTTATTGAAAAACTTATTTTCTGGGAACCAATTAACAAACTTTAATTCATTTTGGTTTTGTATAATTTGATTTTCATATGCTGCACCAAGCCCAAGCAATGCCTCCCCAATAATTTTTGGATCTGAATTATCTAATTTTTGTAATAAATAATGATAAGCTTCTACAGCTATTTCATAATTCTTTTCTTTTCTTAAGTTATGAGCAAAGGTCATCCATCTATTTTTTGATTTAGTATTATCTATGCCAATTAGTTTATGTTGAATCAATGCATTATTAAACTGACCTGTTTTATAATAAAAACCTGCTAATATATATCTTACATCTAAATTATTTTCGACATGAACATTAAGTGTTGAATCAATTATAGGATGTGTACTTTCATTATCACTCATCATTAAAATTCTGTCTGCCGTATATTGCAAATATTGTTTTTGATATTTAATTAGTTTCATATATTCATTTAATGAACGAATATATGTTTGTCTAGATTGAAAATAATTTGCGAGATCAATTGCAAATAAAGAAGGTTCATTAAAATTTTTTCTAGCTTCAACTGTTAGTGTTTCCATCAATTCAACTTGACTAAATCTTGCATAAGTATGGAATAATAATCGGTAAGTAGTCTTATTGGTTAATTTTGTTTTAGAAATTTTTCCCCACGTATTAAGAGCCTCAGTTTTTTGCTGGTTACGAAAAAAATATTCGCCTAATAAAATTTCTGACTGTAAATCATTTGGATTATTTATCAACCATTTTTGTACTAATATAATTGCAGATTCATAATTACTATTTTGAGAATAAATATTTTTCATTTGAAAATATGATGGTTGATGTGATGGGTTTTTCTCAAGTATTCTTTCATATATTAATATTGCATCAGTTATTTTTCCAGCGCGTTCCATAAGCATTGCTTGATTAAAAGCAGTTTTTCCTTGCGGTATAATTTGAGTTTGCTCAATTATTTGATTTAATGTTAATATATATAATAAGATTTTCACTTTTGCATATTTTCTAACTTTTGATTATTTAAAGGTTTTATTGTCGCCTCAAGTCCATTTAGCGAATNAAAATATCNCCGAATCATTTTTTGATAATCATTTGAATAACCTAATTTTAATGCTGAATTCATTGCATTCATAATTAATGATTGTCTTTGTCCTAGATCATCAGGTAAACCCATTGGACCAGTATATTGAATTTGTTCAGCAGTNTTAGATTTTCGTTCTTCTTCATATCCTCGTTNTGTTAAAGATTTTTGACTATCAATCATTCTTGATAAAATTCGTTGCTGATTTTGAGAAGTTTTGCGGTNAAATCTTTTTTTATTTAAATCATTTAGCACTTGATCCATATCATTTGTAATCCCACTCAGATCACCAAGTCCTTGATTTCCTTTTTGTGCCATTTCATCAATCATTTTTTGAAGAGATTGGCGAATACCTTTTTGCTTAAATAACATCTGTTCCATCATTGATTGTTGCATAGATGCAGTGAGTTGACCAAGAGCTAATTGAGAACCTTGANTATTTAATTCACTTTGTTGATCAGCTAAATTTTCCATTTGTTTTAAAAATTCATTATATCCGCTAGCAGAGCCACTATCTTGCATTTGCTTGATTGCTTTAAGTATAGTTTGCGCTCCCTCATTTAATGCGAGCATTGCGTCTTTTTGATTATTTAGAGAAGCGCTACCGTTTCGTTCAGCCAATTTATTTTTAGAAGCTTCCATTTGAGCATATGCTTGTCCAAGTTTTCTGCCCATTTCCGGTGATACTAAAAAAGTTTCCTTAGATAACGACATAGTATTATTCATTGTTTGTTTAAGTTGATTCTGCAAAACTTGCTGTTCATTAGCTAAGTTCGATAGTCCTGGTGAATTACGTGGGATTTCCTCTGTGTCATTTTCTAAGGATTCTTGACCTTTAGAAAGAGATATCATATCCCTCAAAATAGCCCGAAACTTTTGTGCCATATCTTGTGTCGTCTCTTTTTGAAACTCAGATAAAATTTTATCAATTTCTTTACCCAAAGACTCCATCGAATTCATCCCTAAAAAACTATTATCCATAGCATCATAAGGATTATTATTTTCAAGATTTTTTATAGTTTTATTAATATACTTTTTTGATTCTTTTATGATTTCTGAATCATACAACTTTTCAAGTTGCTGTGCTGTTTTTCTACTAAAATCTTTGACTATTTTTGCTGAANAATTCATGCTTTTACGAATATTNTCTAACTCTTTTTCAATTAGTTTTTCTTCCTGAGCCAATCTTATAAAAATTGATGANTTTGTTTGTTTACTCATGGGGCGAATTTGAAGATCTATATTACTTTGATTCGCAATAAGAGTTTTAATTCGTTTTCGTAATTCATCAATTTCTTGTTCAGCTTTTACTCGTTTGAATATATCTAAAAATCTNTCAAGCTCTTGTTCTACCTGATCTATATTTTTTGATAAATTNTCAATAGCACTAAGCATTTCCTCCTTATCCATTTTTTNNATAGCTTCTTTTANCCAATCCATATTATCTATCATATCAGGAGGAAAAATTTCTTCAATTAGACTTTGAAGTTCCTTGAATTTATTCATTAGATCCTCAGAAAATAATTTATGTTTTTCACCAGAGTTATTCAATTGACTCATTTGTTCAGCTATACTTTGNAAATTAGATAGTTGTTTTTCAAGTTCATCGATTGTTTCTTTTAAATTGCTTTGATCTTTCCATTCTATTTTATCTTTATCGATTTTTAATAGATCAAGCTTAGTTTTTTCTAATTTTTCCTTTATTTTTTGAATATCCTTTATTTCTANGTCAACTAAATCTTCAATTTGATCTTCTTTCTTATTAAATGAATGAAATAGGTNATTAAGTGATGGCAGTCTTGCTATAAATGTACTTGTAATAGATTTTTTTGGCCCTGTAACAATATCATTGTCATATAATTCAAAATGGAAATGAACCTCATCTTCAGGCATTAGTCCTAATGGTTTAAGATCCCAAAATGTTTTTATTTCTCGTTCGTTTTGATTTGAATCATCAATAGGAATACTAAAAGTAGAAATGAAAGNTTCTACATTAATATAATTCGGTCTTTGAATCTCATANGCAAGTTGCAAATTTGAAAAACCAAAATCATCTTCAATCTTGATAATTATCGGAATAGACTGNTCCCCNCCAAGTTCAATTATNGGNGGGGGTTGCAAAACACTTATATTGGGTGAAATATCTTTTACCATTTCAACGCGAAATGGTATTGGGTTTCTATTTTTTATTCCTCGAGTATCCTTAAGATGAATTGAAAATACATGATTACTATCTACTTCAAAAAAATATTTTGCAGTTTTTTGATATATGTTCATCTTCTTTTTTGAACCATCTAAAAATAATTCTGCATCATTCAACTCTTTATTAGATCTCAAATTGATTTCAATTTTTGANCCTTTGAGTGTTTTAATTTCTGCTTGATTTGCTTTTTGGATTATATCTGGTAAGCCAGTATAGGNTGGAGGAGATATTATTAATGTGAAATCATTAATAGAAGGTCTATCTGTAACTGATATAGAATATTTTTTTGAAGATATTTCATCCCACGCTTGCCAGAAATTTTTTGATTTATAAAATGATCGATATTGGTAGTTTTGATAAACCTCGTTTAGTTCCGCAGTATATTCATTATCGTTAAGATAAGCTGTTNCCAGAATTGATGAATCAATATTAGAATCAAACATAATTGGTGTGAATTCAATAAAAAGTGAATCAGGTATTTTGCCTTTTGCTTCGAAAGATACACTTATATTTTCACCNCCCANCACATTAATATGCTTTGTTTTTCCTTTGATCTCAAATGGTTTTGGTGGAGTAAATTCAGTTTTTATATGAGCCCATCTATAAATAGATGACACAGATTGATTCCACGTTAAAGTAATAGCTAATCCCACGATAATTAAACTAACAAATGTTATTTTTTTCCATTTATTAATATGGTGAATAGGAAATAACTCTAATAATTTAATAGAATCTAATTTTTCGAGAGTTTCATTTATAAATTGTTCACGAAGATCTTTAGAGTATAAATCGTTACTATTTTTTTCTAACTGAAATGCATTAATCAATCTATCTTTTTTTGTAAAAATTAATTCACCAGTTATTTTTGCTAGATTTGATAATTTGTAACGTTTAAAAGAGTTATTNTAGGTTCGAATAATTACAGTCATTAGCCAGCAGAAAAACGCTATTAGTATAACTGAAAGAGAAATTATAGTTGCGAATCGGAATGATTTAGATAAATAGAAAATATTTTCAATAATAATTGCAAAAAGAAATAAAAATAAAAANGTAGTATAAATCTTCCAGCCATTTAGNTTTAAATCATAAATGATTGAATTTTTGCGAATTTCTAATAAATATTTAGTAATTGTTTTCATTATCATTGTGTTAAAGCAAACCAGATAATATTTACACCCATTTTTAGAGCAGATTCTCTTAATTCTAATGGGTTGTTGTGCACATTCGGATCTTCCCAGCCATCTCCAAGATCAGATTCATATGAATAAAAAATAATCAAACGATCCTTTTCAAATAATCCTAATCCTTGAGNTGGTTTGCCATTATGCTCATGAATTTTTGGCAACCCATTTGGCAAAGAAAAATAAGAATTGAATATAGAGTGATCATGAGGCAACTCTACCCATTCTTTGGACGGAAAGACTCTTTTTATCTCTCGTCTAAATGAATCATCCATTCCATAGTTATCGTCCGCATGTAAGAAACCGCCTTTTATTAAATAGTTTCTGAGGATTGTAATTTCATCTTCTGTAAAACGAATATTTCCATGACCAGTCATGTATAAAAATGAATGATTATTGAGNTCGGGATTTGTAAGTTTTATTTGATACTCATTAGGTTCTACAATAATTGATGTNTTTTCTGCTATATATTCTAATAAATTAGGTAAACTACTAGGGTCACCATACCAATCACCACCACCATTATAATGAATTCTAGCAATTGTAAATGCTTGGCCATAACAATAAGGAATAAACAATATAATAGTTAATAATAGATATATTTTTTTTACTACAATCATTCTAGTTATTTATAATTTTTTATATTTCCACAATTAATTAGTATTTAAATATTGATATAGAAATTAATGCAAATCAGTTTAGTATAAATAGAATCTTATTTATGCACGTCTTGCTACAAATTGTTAAATGCACCTATTTTAAATCACTATGTTAATTAGAACAATTATACTCATGACCGCTTTTTTGTCTTTTGCTTATGCTGATACTAAGTCTGTAAACCAAGATACATCTAAGTCACTTCTTTTTAAAGTGTTTGCTATTGAAGATGAGGGAATAAAAAAGTTTGGTAGTGGATATATTTTTGATCGAATTTTTCGACGACGCGAGTTTCATCATCCAGTAAATTTTATTCCAGTTGAATTAAGATATGGTTTTAGTGCAAATATATCACAANATAATTGGATTTCGTATGAATCCGATGTTAAAAAATATAATGGAGCGCGATTAGGACATCAGCTAGATTTAGATATTTTAAAAACTAATCTAGCTTATTATTTTTTCCGCAATAGTTGGCTAGATATGCACACGGGATTAAATCTTCGATATTCTTCTTTATTATTACCATCAAAAATTCCTGAAGAATGGAATGCNTCTCAAAGTTCTTGGTTATTAGATGCTAAATTTAANGGNTCAATGACTGAATTAGCTTGGAGTCAGTCTNTAATTCTTCAATGGTTTGAAAGTTGGTATACAACATATAGATACACATATGGNATTGCATATTCAAAATTTTATAAAGATCAGAATAACCTATCTGGATATGGNCCATCACAATCATTTAGTTTTGGAGCTAGATATATTTTNGACCCAGNTATGGATAATAGATTTTCAGTTGGATTAGATTTTAATTATAATAATACAANAATAAANAANATTAAAGANTCTAAGGATCTAACACCAATAAGTNGTTTNANAATTAGNACAATTGGNATTTATGCNACTGCANCTGTTTTTTTTGGAGGAAGAAGGACAAAAGGTGATACGGGGAAAATGTATTATTATGGTGGTGATTATATAACATCAAAACGATTCTTCGAGGAGTTTATTGATGAAAATCCTGATCATGCCAATATTGCTCGCGCAAAAAAACTGGCTGTCGAAAGCGAAAGAAGAATACCATATCAATTAATGAGAGAAGGAATGAGTTTTGATCAGCGCAATATGATGCCACGAGCAGTAGAAAAATATATACGTGCAAAATCTCTAGCCGATACTCTATTAGCTGGAGTGATTGATGAAAGATTAAGAGAGATTGCTTTTAGAGAAGTAGAGAGAGCTGAAAAATGGTTAAATCAAGGTGCCGGTGATACAGCTATTGCGCATGTAACAATGGTATCAGGATGGTATCCAGGAATACGTCAACATATCAAAAGATTTAAGATTACAAATCTAATGAACAAAGGTGAGGAGTTATATAAAATAGGACTTAATGATCGTGCCTTAAGTTATTTTGATGAAGCCTTAGCCCTCGATTCAGGTTTGACTTTTGAAATAGCAACCTATAAACACAGAATTGCAGTAGATCTTTTAACTATGGCAGATCAAATGAAAGACCTAAACTCATTAAAATTTGTTGTTTATGCATTAGAAGAGACTAAGCAACTCACTGGGGCACTAAGTAAGACCAATGAACGTGTTTTAGATGAATTAAAGAAAAAATTAGCTGCAAAGGATAATTATGAAATTCGTCAAAAAATTGATCAAATACTAAATGAAGAAAAGAAACAAAAAGAATCTGAGAAGTTTATTGAAGTAGGCATGTCAGTATCAGAAGTTGAAGAGATAATGGGTTCCCCATCAGAAGTTATTTCTGAAGGAAAAGATTTAAAAAATCAATTATGGATATATAAATATGAAAATGGAAATGAGGTTTTATTAACCTTTATAAAGTATAAATTGTTCAGAATTGAAGAAAAATAATTAGCTATAGAAGATGTGCATTTTTTTTGATAAAAGTAATTTCTTTTAAAATTACTTTTAATACACCTGTTGCAGGTACGGCAAAAAGCATTCCCAATGGCCCTAAAATCGTTCCTCCAATTAATAAAGATATCATTACCAACATAGGGTGTAGCCCTACGCTTTTTCCTACAAGAGCAGGCGTTATTAAATTACCTTCAATTTGTTGAACAACGAGAAACATAAGAATGATATCGAGGATAAAAAAAGGAGAAGGTAAAACACCAAAAAGCATATGTGCAGTAGCCACATCATTTCCAATATTGTTCATAAATGCAATTAATATAGCAGGTATCATTCCCACAAATGGACCAATAAGGGGAATCAGGTTTGCAAGGCCAGCAATAATTCCTATAAAAATTATTAATGTCAAATTTGCTCCAAACAAGTTAAGTATAAGTAATCCAGCAACAGACATAGCTGCCACACTTAATGCTGATAGAAATTGTCCCCTAAGGTAGCTAGATACAGATTTTTCAATGTTGTAAATTAATTTCAATCCAACTTCAAAGTATTTATTTGGAATTATGTTAACAAGAGATTTTCGAAAAGAATGATATTCAGCTAATAAAATAATTGTGAAAATAAATACCATAGTTGCAATAAACATAAAATTACCAATAGCTCCGGCCATTGAAGCTAATGATCCAATTATAGAATTTATTAATTCACTTAATTTTCCTGCAAAATCTCCACTAGATGAAATCATTTTTTGCAAAAAATCTGGAAGTGAAGATGTGACTTGGTCTCCTAGTTTTGTAAATTCAATTGTTAATGTTTCTTTATCGATACGGTTCGAAAAATCTTTAGCTTGTTGTGACATCTGATAAATAAAACTACCAATAAATGTCCCAAATATTCCGAAAAGAAGTATAACAACTGTCAATACTGATAAACCTCTATTTCCTATTTTTCTTTCTAATGCATCAACACTTGAGAGCAGAACTGTGGTGAATAAAAACGCAAATATTAGCATGAGAATTACATTAGATATAAATGGCCAAATAATTGATAAGAACCATATTCCAATCAGAGAAATAATAACACGATAGATTAATTGAATATAATTAGTAGCTTGATCCATTATTTTTTATTTTGTTTGTGATTGTATAAGTAATGAGTTAGTCCCTCTAAGTCTTTCTCCTAATACACCACCTAAATTAAATAATATTTTTTGCCCTAAAACTGGATTTCTTTCTTGTAGGGTCATCAAATCTTGAGTAAAAAAACCTAATAGCTCGGAATCTTGAGTTGCAATAGCATTAGCAGATCGAGGCTCATCATCAAATAAGGCCAACTCACCAAAAAAATCACCTTCAGTTAATTCAGCTAATATGTTTTCACTTGCAGATTTTGTTCCTATAGTAATTTTCACACTTCCATTCATGATAATGTACATTCCTTCACCAGTGGCGCGATTTTTAAAAATATAATCTTCTGCACTATAGTTTCTATGATGGATGAGTTTTTCTAATTCACTGAATTCCTTTTCAGTTAAATCTTTAAATATAGGGACTTGCTTCAATGTATGGACGGTTGCACTCTCTGTACTATTCCATCCTTTGAAAATATTTTCCCATTTTGCGCTTTTCACTACATACTCCTTAATTTGGAAGTCAGATTATAGATACACTAAGGTGAATGGTTCAAGTAAAGACAAAAGTGATAATTAAATTTCCCAAACTCAAAATGAGTAGGTATTTTATACCATTATGTTTCGACAAATAATCATATGTTACTTTATCCTTCAAGGATTTGCTTGGTCTCAACGTACTGATCAAGATTTCAAAAAAGAATTAGAGGCGCAAAGCAGTGCAATACAATCTTTAAGAAATGAAATCAAAGCAACTCAAAAAAGAATTCAATCCGAAGAGCGTAAAGAGAAATCATCTGCTAGAAGAGTAAATAATCTCTCAGAAGAAATTGCGTTGCTCCAAAAATTAGTAAAAGAGCTAAATAAAGAAGAAAAATTATTGTCAGCAGATATCTCAAGAACGGAAAGAAAAATTAATGCGAGTGAAACTGATTTAGATACACTTAGATCACGATATGCACGTCGCTTAAAAACTATATATCAAAAAGGTCAAATTTCAAATTTAGAAAAAATATTAAGCTCCACTTCATGGCGTCAAGCCATTTATAGAGCTAAATATTTGAAAATAATTGCAGAAATAGATAAAAATACTCATGATACTATTCGCTCATTATTAATTGAAATTGGCAAACAAAAACTGTCATTAGAAGCAGTGCTTCGAAAGAAAAGAAGATTAAAACGTGATAAAGAGAAAACACTTTCAGAAGTAAGAAATAAAAAAAGAAAAGAGCAGAGAGCATTAGTAAATATTCGTCAAAGCCAAAAAGAGTTAAAAACATATTTAACCGAAAAACAAGCTGGAGTTAAACAGTTAGAGACAATAATTAAAAAAATTCAGGAAGATATTGCTCGAGCAGAAAGAGAAGAGAGGATAAGAAGGCAACAATTAGCTCTCAAGTCTAAAGAGTTCCCGAAATTGAAAGGTGGGTTAGATTGGCCTGCAGAAGGAAGAGTTATAACTAAATTTGGTAGGCAATGGAATCCAAAGTTAAAAACGACTACGGAAAACCCAGGGATTGATATTAAGGGAAAACCTGGCTCAGAAATTCGTGCAGTTTTAGGAGGAGTTGTAACAACAATCACATTTATTAGAGGTTTTGGGACAACAGTAATAATTGACCATGGTGGTGGTTTTTATACGGTATATAGTCATGTAACCAACGTTGAAACAAGCGAAGACAGTCAAGTTAGGCAGGGGGATATTATTGCTTATATGGGAGATTCTGGATCAATTAATGGCTCTCAATTACATTTTGAAATATGGGGAGAAGGAAAAAAATTGAATCCAGAATATTGGTTAAAGAAAAAATGATTATTTCTGATATACAACCAACTATTTGGAAAAAGCTATTAAAAATAAAAGCTAATCAACGTATTGGTTCAGCATATGTATTTACTGGTTCGAGAGGCAGTGGTAAGGAATGGGCTTCGATTCAATTTGCAAAATTAATCAATTGTAATGAATTAAAAGATGCTTTATGTAATAACTGTAATTCGTGTCTTCAGTTTAATAGTCTTCAGCATCCAAATTTAAAATTAATTTTTCCGCTTCCAGCGGGCATTAATTCAAATAAAAATAAGGGACCGATCGATTCATTGAAGAAGGAGGAATTTGATTATATTACCAAATCATTAGAATTAAAGAGTAAAGATCCTTTTTATAAAATCAATGTACCAAAAGCAAATCGAATACCTATTAGCTGCATTAGGGATTTACATAAAACAATTTATTTGAAAACGGATTCTTCCAACAAAAAAATAGTTATAATTTTTGATGCCCATTTACTTTCTCAAGGAATGGGAGAATCAGCTAATGCACTACTTAAGATTTTAGAAGAGCCACCAAAAAATACAACATTTATACTTGTAACAGANAAGAAATCTGCTTTGTTACCAACAATTATGAGTCGGTGTCAAGAAATAGCTTTTCCAATTCTTGATTTAGATACTATTAGAATTATGTTAGAAGAAAAAGGTGTTAAAAATCAACAAGCAATTGAACTAGCAATGATTGTTGGTGGAGATTTTCNTCAAGCCATTGATTTAGTAAACAGTAATGAAAATTTTGTATTAGAAATAAAAAATTTAGTTAATCAAATAATTAACATAAGTGAAAATGGATGGAGAGAGTTTATAAATAATTTTTCAATGTTAGCATATAGAAACCCGGAAGAGTTCAAATTTAAGTTTTATTTGCTTCAAACGTGGTTCCATCAAGCTTATAGATCTAGAGTTGGCATATATAAATCAGAGGACCTAGAGGAATTAAAAAACTCTTTAAATCAATTTAATAAGAAATACCCTAATGCAAATTTGAATGAGATAAATAAGTTATTAGAGGAGTCTGTACATTCCTTATCAAGAAATTTATATACCCCTTTGATGTTAACAAACTTTCTCATATCATTACAAAAATTGTTAAAAGGTAAAGAGTTAGAACCTATATTATGAAAAACTTTTATTTAACAACGCCAATTTATTATGTGAATGATAAACCTCATATTGGTCATGCTTATACCACAATATTAGCAGATGTAATCGCAAGATTCCATCGTAATGCAGGTGATAAAGTCTTATTTCTAACTGGACTTGATGAGCATGGACAAAAAGTTCAGCAAGCTGCAAAAGATCGAAACATAAAGCCTAAAGAACATTGTGATGATATGGCGCCTAGTTTTCTTGATTTGTGGGAAAAACTTCACATTAATTATGATGATTTTATTCGAACTACAGAAAAACGTCATGAAACTGTAGTTAAAAATATTCTACAAAAGGTATATGATTCTGGAGATATATATGAAGATGTTTATGAAGGTTTATATTCAGTGTCCGAAGAAAGATTTATTACTGACAAGGAAGCTGAATCTGGTGAATTTAGAGATATCAAAAAACTAAAAGAAAAAAATTATTTTTTTAAAATGTCAAATTATCAAGAGCGTCTTATTGATTATATTAAAAGTAATCCAAAATTTATTCAACCTGAGCATAGAAAAAATGAAGTTTTAGGATTTTTAAATCAACCGTTAGCTGATTTGTGTATTTCNAGACCTAAAACTAGATTGAATTGGGGTATAGATCTACCATTTGATTCAAGCTATGTTACATATGTATGGTTTGATGCTCTAATCAACTATATTACTGCCCCNGGCTTCAATACAAACAATAAAAAATTTGATAGTTATTGGCCTGCAGATTACCATCTCATTGGTAAAGACATTTTAACCACACATGCCGTTTATTGGCCAACAATGCTTATGTCAGCTGAGCTTCCATTGCCAAAAAATATTTTTGCTCACGGTTGGTGGCTTAGTGGTGAATCTAAAATGAGTAAGTCATTAGGAAATGTTGTAGACCCCCTTGATTTAATTGAAGAATATGGAGTTGATCCAGTTCGATATTATCTGATGCGTGAAATGGTATTAGGCCAAGATGCTAGTTTTACTCTTGAATCATTTATTAAATGCTATAATAGTGATTTGGCTAATGATTTTGGTAATTTATTAAGTAGAGTTACTAATTTGTTGAAAAAGTTTTTTGATTCTAGGATTCCATTAGGAGAAGATCAGTCAATCAGAGGTAAGGCTATTAAAGATGGCGGCATTTATGCAATAGAACGTGTTTGGAAACTTATTCAAGATATGCGAGTAAATGATGCAATAGAAGAAATATTGAAATATATTAGAAGTGTAAACAAATATATGGAAGATATGGCACCATGGAAATTGGTTAAAACAGATATAAACAAAGCCGGTGAAGTATTGTACAATGCATCTGAAGCTTTACGGATTAGCTCAAATTTATTAAAACCAATTATGCCTAAAAGAACATTAAGTGTATTAAAAACACTTAATGCAGAAAAATCTAATTTAGAGTGGGGAGAATTAAACTCAGGTAATAAGATTAAGGAGCATAACCAATTATTTCCTAGAATAGATTTAAAGAAAAATGAAAAAAAATTAATTCAACCGCAAGAAAAAGAATCAGATTTAGTTAATGTTATTACTTTTAAAGAATTTTTAGATATTGAGCTTAAAACAGGAAAAGTTATTTCTGCGGAAAAGGTAGATGGAGCAAAAAAATTATTAAAACTTCAAGTTCAAGTTGGAAGTAAAGAGCGGCAAATTATTTCAGGTATTGCAGAATACTATTCTCCTGATGATTTATTGGGGAATTTAATTGTTGTTGTAACAAATTTAAAACCCGCAAAAATATTTGGTGAAGAATCCTATGGAATGTTATTAGCTGCAAAGAAAGGTAAAAATCTCAGACTAATTAATGTTGATAGCAATAAAGTTTCAAGTGGAATGCAAATATATTAATTCAAATTGCCAACAATTCTTTTTCCGTGATATTCTTTNGCCCCAATCATATTATGTAATTCACCAATATTCTTATCAGTAATACTTCCTGCAGCAATAATTGTGATTTGATCTTGAGCTATATCAATCATTTTTCTAATTATTTCGTATCCATTGCGAGCATTACTTTCTCCTCCAGAAGTAAGCACACTGCTCACTTCCGATATTGACATTATTTTTTGCAGTGAAGAAAATAAATCTTTTGTCTTGTCAATTGCTTTATGAAAGGTGACGTTCATTGGGTATGCTATTTTAGCTAGTTTATTTAGTGCCTCAACATCAATTTCATTGTCTTTATTTAAAATACCAAAAACTACTTCCCCAACCCCTAATAATTGATAGTGCATAATTTTTTGTTGAATATTTAATAGTTCATTTTCAGAGTAAACAAAATTTCCAGCCCTTGGTCGAACCATCACTTTTATTGGNATAGATAAATTATTAATGCAATTTTTTACAAAACTATCATTTGGTGTTAAACCATCTAAGTCTAAACGACTACAAATTTCAACACGATCAGCTCCTTTTTTTTGAGCTAACAAAGCTTCATCTAATGTCTCAACACAAGCTTCTAATAAAATATTTTTTTTTAGCTCCACAGATAATACCAAGATAAAATAGATACAAAAATTCCAATGGGGTATCCCAAAGGTAAAATTTTCCGATTACCTATTTTTACCCATGGATAATAATCTGTAAAGTCAGTAAAAAATTCCTTGAAACGAACTGCTGGATTAACAATAAAGTAAAAAAAATCTTCTATAATTAGGCCTGTAGAGTAAGCGCTTAATAGTATACCAAATAGTTCTAAATCCCATCCAACAATGATGATTGGAAGTGATATTAGTGACGGAAGCATAATGATAAATAAGAAAAAGTGATAAGCAGGATAATAATAACCACCAGGCAATTTTATTTTCCAACCTAGCTTACGATGATGCCATGGGTTTCTTCCTTCGACATAGCCTTCAACAAATGATAAAGCTAACATCGCTAACCAAATAGCAAAAAATATTTTTAATACAGGATATTCCATTTTGATTTATTTATAATAATAATTAATTAATTTTCTATATGTGTATAGGTTTATTTTGCCTTCTTAATAATGAGGTTATTAATTATGGATGCCAAATTTATAAAAACCATATTTATTTCAATATTGGTTTTATTTTTTAATCTAGATTGTTCAATGTCTAATAAAGAAATAAAAGAATTCAAAGTTCAAGTTGACCGTTTCGCAGATTTAGAAATCCTTCGATATCAAGTCCCAGGCTTTAATGATCTTTCTTTACGTCAGAAAAAATTTGTTTATTATTTATCTCAGGCAGCGCTATCAGGTCGAGATATTATATATGACCAGAATTATAAATATAATCTTATTATTAGAAAAACAATTAGTAATATTATAAAAAATTATAATGGTGATAATAATACAGCTTCATGGAAACAATTTTTGACTTATGCGAAACGTGTATGGTTCTCTAATGGTATTCATCATCATTATTCTACTCTAAAGATCACTCCTGAATTTGAAGAACCTTATCTCAAAGAACTTATTTATAATTCTAGTGGTACATTTCCTCTAGATAAAGGAGAAAGCTTAGATAAATTTGTTCAAAGAATCACACCAATAATTTTTGATCCTAAAATAGATCCAAAGCGTATTAACCTTGATCCAAATGATGATATTGTTTCTTCATCAGCAAATAACTATTATGATGGATTAACAAAACAAGAGGTAGAAAAATTTTACTCAAATATGAAAGACCCAAAGGATTTAACACCAATTTGGTATGGATTAAATTCTCGTTTAGTGAAAGAAAATGGTAAAATTTACGAAAAGCCATGGACAAGCAATGGCCTTTATGGAGATGCTATTAAAAAGATTATTTATTGGTTAAATAAGGCGAAAGATCAGGCAGAAAATCAAGCTCAAGCTAAAGAGCTAGATATTTTAATTGACTATTATCAAACAGGAGATCTTAGGACTTGGGACAAATATAATATTTCATGGGTAACTAATACTGAAATTGACATTGATTACATAAATGGTTTTATTGAAGTGTATGGAGATTCAAAAGGGATAAAAGCCTCATATGAAGCTTTAGTTGAAATTAAAGATTTTGAAGCAACTGCTCGCATGGAAACATTGTCTCAAAATGCTCAATGGTTTGAAGATAATGCNCCAATTATGGAAATACACAAAAGAAAAACAGTTCAAGGAATTACGTATAATGTTGTCAATGTAGCAATACTTGGAGGTGATGTCTCACCTAGCTCCCCTATTGGAATCAATTTGCCCAATTCAAATTGGATACGATCTAATTATGGCTCGAAATCTGTTAGTCTTGGAAATATTACAGCAGCCTATGATAAGGCCAGAAGTGGTGGTTTTTTAAATGAGTTTGTTTTTAAAGAGGATGAAAAATTAAGAGCAAAAAACTATGGTTCTTTCGCAGGGAAAATGCATACTGCAATGCATGAAGTCCTGGGACATGCTTCAGGAAAGATTGAGAAAGGGGTAGGAACTCCTAAAGAGACTCTTAAAAGTTACGCATCAACAATGGAGGAAGCTCGCGCTGATCTTTTTGCATTATATTACATCATGGATCCTAAATTAATAGATATTGGACTTTTTGAATCTGATGAAGTAGGTAAGGCAGAATATGATGGATATATTAGAAATGGGCTCATGCTCCAGCTTAGAAGGCTTCAGCCAGGNGAAAATATTGAACAAGCACATATGCGTAATAGAGCTTTTATAACTCACTGGGTATATGAAGAAGGATTATCAGNGAATGTTATTGAGAAAAAAATTATTAACGATAAAACTTATTTCATTATTAATGACTATCAAGCATTAAGAAAATTATTTGGANTATTGCTTAAAGAAGTACAAAGGATAAAGTCNCAAGGAGATTACCAAGCTGCAAAGGNTTTGNTTGAAAACTACGGAATTAAAGTTGACCAATTGCTCCATNAAGANGTGCTAAAAAGAAGTGAAGCNCTAAATATTGCTCCATATGCAGGATTTATGAATCCTAAATATGAATTAATTAAGGACAAGGATGGTAATATATNAGATATACAAATAACTTATCCTGATAATTTTGTTGATCAAATGCTTTACTATGATGAATCTTATTCTTATTTGCCAGCTATAAATAATTGACCTTATGCTTACGGACACTCATTGTCACCTTTATTATGAAGAATTATGCAATGACCTTAGTCAGGTGATTCAGAGGGCAAATAATTTAGGAGTTACACGCTTTATTTGTGTGGGAACAAATATAGAAGATTCTAAAAAATGTTTATCTATTAGTGAAGACAATAATAATATTTTTGCTTCCGCTGGTGTTCATCCTCATGATTCTAAAAATGTATCTGANTCATATATTGATGATATTTATAAAATCATTGATAACAAAAATATGATAGCAATTGGTGAGATCGGACTAGATTATTTTCGAAATATTTCAGATCCAGAAATTCAAAAACAAGTTTTTAGAGAACAAATGGAAATTGCGCAAGATATAAATTTCCCTGTAATTATTCATAATCGAGACTCTGATAAAGATTTAATTAATATTTTAAAAGATTATCCGAATGTTAAAGGGATCGCACATTGTTTTTCTAGTGACTTAGCAATGGCAAAGTCATTCTTAGACATTGGATATTATATATCTTTTTCAGGNAATCTTACTTTCAAGAATAGTCATTTACCTGAAGTGGCAAAATCAATACCACTCAATAGAGTCTTAGTTGAGACTGATTCACCATATCTAAGCCCAGAACCACATCGAGGAAAGTCGAACGAACCAGGTAGGACTAGATTTGTAGTAGAAAAGCTTTCAGAAATATATAAGATGTCTTTTGAATCAATTGCAAAGCAAACTAATGACAATGCAACGGAGATTTTTGGTTTACCATAAAGCTTTTCATATTGTTAAATAAAAAATTTATATGAAAAATAAGCTTCATCCATTTAGAAAGAAATGGGGTCAAAATTTCATAGCTGATACGAATCTATTGGATCGNATAGTTAGAACATTAGAATTAGATAAAAATAATTCTATTTTAGAGATAGGCCCTGGTGATGGATTATTAACAAAAAAAATATTCTCAANAGTGAAAGAAATGGCAGTTGTNGAGATTGATCCTCTACTAGTAAAACATTTGTCAATCAGATCTGACTTTGATGGTTTGGAAATTGTTCATGGAGATATTTTGAGGCAAGATATTGAAAATCTCACTGTTACTAATCCAGTTCGAATTATTGGTAATATTCCATATAATATTACTTCTTCAATAATTTTTTGGTTAATTGAACAATTAGATTATTGGGAAGATGCTCATATTATGTTACAAAAAGAAGTTGCAGATAGACTCGTTGCTAAAGTTGGGACTAAGCANTATGGTAGATTAACGNTAGTAGTGGGTGTATATCTTGACGTAAAACTATGTTTTAAAATTCCACCAGATGTATTTTACCCAAAACCAAAAGTGGATTCTGCAATCGTAAAATTTACAAAAAAGGATCATCAAATTGTGCCAGATGATCAATATGATAAATTTAATAAAATAGTAAAATCTGCATTTTTAATGCGGAGAAAAATGTTAAGAAATTCATTAAGCGGATTTAAAATTAATGATAAGGTCAAGCAGGAAATTGACTTTTCTCGTCGGCCAGAAACACTTTCTGTCAAAGAATTTGCAAAATTATTATGCGTAGAATAGAAAAATATCTACATGTTGGGTAAAAAGTAGATATTAATGTAAATTACTCGGCTTTTTTATCACCAAATAATAGAGAATAAATATATGGCAAAAGCAGCTAGAACAATAAATGAATCAAACCGAAGCCTCAGCCAATACTTGGAAGAGATTGGAAAATTTGAGCCTTTACATCCTTCACGTGAGGTAGAGTTAGCTCAAGCTATCAAAAAAGGTGATCGTTTGGCAATGAAAGAACTAGTTGAAGCAAATCTTAGATTTGTAGTATCTGTCGCAAAAGATTATCAGGGTCAAGGCTTACCTCTTACTGATTTGATAAATGAGGGGAACATGGGTTTAATGAAAGCTGCTGGTAGATTTGATGAAACTCGTGGATTTAAGTTTATTTCATATGCTGTTTGGTGGATTCGACAATCCATTTTACAAGCACTAGCAGAGCATTCAAGAATTGTACGACTTCCACTTAATCGAGTTGGAACAATTTCAAAAATTACTAAAACAGCTGAGAAACTCGAAGCTGAGGTAGAAAGATCTCCAAACGAAGAAGAAATTGGTCGCAATCTAGAAATGACTAGCGAAGAAGTTATTGATGCAATGAGAATTTCTCGTCGCCACCATTCTTTGAATGCCCCATTTCGAGATGGAGACAAAAATTCATTAATTGATGTTATAGAAGATGATGGTCAGATTGATCCAGATGAACCATTAATGGCAGAATCATTAAAAGATGAAATTCGTCAATCCCTAGACACTTTAAAAGATAGAGAACAGCAAGTGATTAAAATGTATTTTGGCATTGATCGTGATTATGCACTTACATTAAATGAGATTGGTGAAGAATTTAGTTTAACTCGTGAGCGTGTTCGACAAATTAAAGAAAAAGCTATTCGTCGTCTTCGTCATCGGTCACGAAGCAAATCTTTAAGAACATATTTAGGTTGATAAATTGGGAGGTAAATAGATTTTGGTTGAAGTAACTGTAAAAAATGGTGAGCAATTAGAAAGAGCATTAAGACGATTTAAAAAGAAATGGGAACGGGCTGGAGTATTACGTGAAGTGAAACGAAAATCGTTTTATATCAAACCTAGTGATGAACAGCGAGCTGCAAAGAAAAAAGCAGTGCGTCGGAGACTTCGTTTCGCAAGATATAATAATTAATTTATTTTAATTGATCAATAATATGAAAAAGGTTCGGTATTTTACTGAACCTTTTTTATTGTTGTAAGGAACCAAAATGATTATTCGAAGTATATCTGGGGTTAGAGGTTTAACATCTACTCATCTAAATACGGAAACAATCAGTGCCTACGCACGAGCATTTCATAAGTATAATGATAATGGTTTGATCTTTCTTGGTCGGGACACTCGTCCTTCAGGAGAAAACCTATTAGAAGTCTTTAGTCAAGAGTTAGTTCGATTAGGTCGTGATGTTATTGATTGTGGAGTTGTTCCTACCCCGACGGTTCAATTCATGGTTGAACGATCAGAGGCGGCAGGAGGTGTTGTTATAACTGCAAGTCATAATCCAATTGAATGGAATGGTTTAAAATTTGTTCGTTCTGATGGTACATTTTTTTATCCAGATGATTGTAAATCATTGTTTTCTTTAGTTGATAATGATTCACCTATAGAAGATGCTGAAAAAGCTGGTATGGTTTTTCCAGATCAAAACTCTATTTTAAAACACTCTATAAAAGTAATTGAATTATCTTGTATTGATTCAAAGTCAATTCGCGATTCTAATTTCAAGGTAGTAATTGATGCTGTTAATGGAGCAGGATCAGATGCTCTCCCATTATTATTGGAGCACTTGGGCTGTGAAGTCGTAAAAATTTTATGTGAAGGAAATGGCCATTTTGAAAGAGGGGCTGAGCCTTTACCAGCTAATTTAGATTTACTCTCAAAAACAGTTTTGGAGCATAATGCCGATGTGGGTTTTGCTGTTGACCCAGATGCAGATCGATTGGCTGTAGTAAATGAAAATGGAATTCCTTTAGGCGAAGAGTATACATTAGTATTAGCGGCCGAAGGATATATACAAACTAAAAAAACCAAACAAACATTTGTTACTAATCTTTCAACATCTTTAGCTCTAGAAAAGATGGCTGAAAATCATGGGTGTGCAGTCGAACGTAGTGCTGTAGGAGAAATAAATGTAGTCCAGAAAATGTTAGAAGTTGGTGCTGATTTTGGCGGCGAAGGAAATGGTGGAGTAATATTAAAAGAAGCTCACCTAGGAAGAGATTCGCTTGTTGGGGTTGCAATGATTTTAAATCGAATGAGTCAGGATAAAAAACCTATTAGTGAAATTCATTCTTCATTACCACAGTTTTATATAGTTAAGGATAAAATTGATTTAGATAATATTGATCTAAATGTTGTCTTAGATAAAGCAAAATCAGTATTTGGAGATGCTAAGATTGATACATTGGATGGAATAAAATTTATTTGGGATGATAGATGGATTCATTTAAGATCTTCAAATACTGAGCCAATAATGCGTATTTACGCAGAAGCGTCTTCAAAATCTGAGGCTACAGATCTCATTAATAAAATTAAAAATAATATATAAAGTGGGAAAAAAAATTAAAAAAAAAATAGCAGGATTAATTGATCAAACTCTTTTAAATCCCGATTCTTCCAGCCAAGATCATTTTATATTATGCAAAGATGCTAAGAAATATGGATTTCGTACAGTTTGTGTTTATCCTCATTTTATTGATCAATGTGTTCAAGATTTAGAAGGTACATCTACTGAAGTATGCACTGTTATTGATTTTCCAGAAGGATTGGGTGAGATAGAACGTAATCTTGATGATGTGGAGAGGGTAATTACAGAAGGTGCAATGGAAATTGATATGGTAATGGATATCAATTCTTTTAGATTAAAAAAGTATGATAAAGTTTTAACAGGTATTTATTCAATAGTAGAAGCAGCAGCTGGTAGAATTGTTAAAGTGATTATTGAATCTTGCCATTGGAATAATGATGAAATTAAAATTGCGTGTGAAATTGTAAAAGAAGCAAAAGCACAGTTCGTTAAAACATCAACAGGATTTTCAACATATGGTGCAAAATATTCTCAAGTCAAAATTATTAGACAAGCGGTTGGTGATTTATTTGGTGTAAAAGCCTCAGGTGGAGTTAATACATTCAACGATACAATTAAAATGATAGAGGCAGGAGCAAATCGAATTGGCACTAGTTCTGGTGTAAAGATTATTCAAGGAATAAATGACAGTTAAAAAAGGACAAGAAGTAGATTTAACGATTGAATCTTTAGCTTATGGAGGGAAAGGTATTGCGAGGATAGATGACTTTGTCATCTTTGTAAAAAATGCAATCCCAGGGCAAAAAGTCCGTGCTCTTATCTATAGAAAAAAAAGGGGATATGGAGAAGCACGTCCACTTGAAGTAATATCTGAATCACCTCATGCTGTTGATCCAATATGTAATCATTTCCCAGTGTGTGGAGGATGCAAAGTGCAACAATTAGACTATAATGAGCAGCTTGCTCAGAAACAGCAACAAGTTGAGGATATTTTTGTTCGTCAGGGGAATATAAAGGACTTTACAGTTTCAAAGATCATTCCATCTAAGGATATTTTTTATTATCGAAATAAAATGGAATTTACTTTTTCAGATAGTCGATGGGTACTTCCTGATGAACCAGAAAATATAGATAAAGACTTTGCCCTTGGAATGCACATTCCAAAAAGATGGGACAAGATATTAAATATTAATGAATGCCATATTATGCCAAAAATCGGTACTGAAATATTGAATAAAACACAGCTATTATCAAAAGAATTACAATTGAAACCCTATAGTCAAAAAACGCATAATGGATTTTTGAGATATTTGATTCTAAGGTTTGGTCATTTTACTGGAGATATTCTTGTTAATATAGTCACCTCCTATGAAAATACTGATTTGCTTCAACCATTAGTAGCTGGATTGAAGGAATCTTTTCCTGAAATAACAACTATTGTTAATAACATAAATACGAGAAAAGCAGATATATCTTTCGGTGAATATGAACTTCATTTGTTTGGTAAACCAACGCTTCAAGAAAAATTGGGTGATATAAATTTTGAAATTTCTGCAAATTCTTTTTTTCAAACAAATTCTTCTATGGCTGAACAATTATATCAAACAGCTTTAGATATAGCTGAATTAAAAGGGGATGAGGTTCTTTATGATTTATACTGTGGTACAGGTTCAATTTCATTATTTGCCGCAAAGACAGTAAAAGAGGTTCATGGGTTTGAGGTTATTGTATCTGCTGTTGAAGATGCAACAAGAAATGCGGTTCAAAATGGAATAGGAAATGCATATTTTCACATAGCTAATCTTGATAATTTTTTCAAGTTCGGTAAAGGGAAAAAGTATCCTAAACCCAATGTGATATTTATAGATCCTCCCAGGGCAGGTATGCACAAATTTATGACGAATTATTTACCAAAATTTGGAGCAGAAAAAATTGTTTATATATCATGTAATCCCTCTACCCAAGCTAGAGATGCTGAAATACTACAAAATAGGGGCTATAGGCTTGATAATCTAACAATTGTAGATATGTTCCCACATACACCTCATATCGAGTCTGTGGGTGTTTTTAAGAAGTATTAAGCTAGTTTTGAACTGGAGGCGATGTATCTGCATCAGAACCATCTCCTCCTGTCAGATATCTACCTAATTCCGAAAAAGATTGTCCTATAGCAAAGGCAAGAACAATTGCTATTCCTGCGAGTAGATAAGTTCTATTTCTTCCTATTGAATGAATACTATGAGGGATTGTATCAACCATCTTTATTTTGATTTCTTTAATATGAAGATCAATATCTTCAGCATAAGATAGAATTTCATGACGATTTAGTTGATTTGCTTTTGAATCATATCGAAGAACCTCACCTTTAAGCATCACTCGTTTTGGATCTTCAGAAATATTATCCAATTTTGTTATAAAAATATAATCTAGTTTGGTAGCTTTAGCTAATTTAGAAAAATCATTAGCTAATGAATCTTTAATTGATGAAAAAACCTTTGTTATCTCATTAGAGTGTGACGTTGAAAGGTCGATAGGATTAAAAAATTCATAATAGTTTTGATTAATGACACCCAGCATTTTTTGTCGNACCAATCTTTGATAACCATCAGGAATATTGTTAAAAGATTCTCCAATATAACCAACATTAATTAATCCACTATCATCCTGTGGTTTTCCACTAAGNAGNTGAATCATTAAAAGATTTAAAGAAAGAACAATAGAAATGGGTTTATAAAAGTATTTCACTAGTTTTCTGTAGGTGTTGGTAACCCTCCACTATCTCCACCTTCAGCAAAAACACTTGTCCCTGTTAATGTCATAAAAAATATTCCTAAGAGCAATACAGTCCCAAAGACTATAACCATATTTCTTAAAGTTGGAGGTGTAGATGTAGCAGGTATTGAATCTACCAACTGTTTTTTAATAACAAGTGCTTCATCATTCATTCTTTCATAGTACTTGAGGACCTCATAGCGGAATTTAGATTTGAGTTGAGAATTATAACGATAAAAGTTTCCTTGAACCATAATGCGACGATCATCAGGAGAGACGTTATTAAAGATCCCAACAAAAACATATTTTGCTCCAGTTTTATCTGCAACTTTCTGAAAACTTGAATCAGTAACCTCNGAAAATAATTCCTGAATTTCAGATTGAGCTANAGTTTCAACAGTTTGCAATGNNANAAAAATATCTTTACTNAATCCATCAAAAATAGAATTCATTTTTTTTGTCAGTTCTGNCTCGACCCATGGNTCTACATTTTCAATTTGNATCCCAGCAAAAGCAATCTTTGATGTTGGTTCAGTTGATTTTTCTTGTNCAAATAAAACACAACTNNTTAAGATAATTANCAAAGGTTTTATAATNNTTTTCATATANTAGAAATTACAGTTTTAAATGAATATAAGTAAAAAAAGAAATGGGCTCTNNNNAGAGCCCATTTCTTAGAAAACAATTAAACCTTAGTCCCGTTAATTGAGACTTTGGTTATTGTGATAGCTTAGCAACTAACGTTAGCGTTTGCTCTACATTCTCTTATAGGAATAGGGAAGAAAGAGCCAGCAGCTGACTGTTCAACAGAATCCCATATAATAGATTTTAAAGCCCA
The DNA here is from genome assembly GCA_002713455.1 of Fidelibacterota bacterium. Classification (GTDB taxonomy): domain Bacteria; phylum Fidelibacterota; class Marinisomatia; order Marinisomatales; family TCS55. Next base: position 1,151 of record PASX01000033.1, on the reverse strand, counting down.
ACGATACATGTCTGGTAAGCGACGACCTTGGATAAACAAGTTCGCATAACGTTCATGCTTTAAAGCTGCACCAGCATCTTGAGTCGTATATGCAGCTAAACCATCCAATGCGCGAATCTTATTTAATTCAGCAATAACGCCNGCAGCATCACCNCCAGCCATTTTACCTTCGGCTATAATTAGATGCATTTCGCGTGCTGAAATAATCGTGATTGGCGCATAGTCTGTACCACCACCAATACCTGATCCGAATATTGCTGCTTCAGCTAAAACACGTGTATCAGCTGCACCAGTCACAGGATCAGTTTTGTTAGGATCTCCACCTTTATCTGGGTGAGCAGGAGAATCCAATAGATCCATTTCAAGACGACCATTGATCTGCCAAGACATGTTATTAGAAACAGTACCGGAACTAAAATTCATCTTCCATTTATAGTCCGAGGTTCCTGCCATCAATGTAAGTGCGGCTGCAGCATCTGCTGTACCTGCATTTACATAATTGGTACCAGCACCAACTGGATTAACTGTGCCCCAAACTGCTTTCGCATGAGCAACGCGTGCTTGCAAACCTTTGATTCTGATTTTCCAAGTAGCATCGGCTATTGCATCAGCTCCAGTTAGCAATGTCATTGCTTCATCATACATCTTTGACATGTTGGCTGCACCAATTGGTTTGCCTGCTTCTGTTTTGTCTGAATAGACAAAATCATCAAACATATCAGCAACATATAAACGTACCATTGCTGCCGAAACATGAGCAAATACAAGATCTTGCTTGTNTGGTAGCTTATCACCTAAGCTTGTTAAAACAGATACTGCTTTATCAGCCATCCAGCGACCTTCATTGATAGAAGGCCATGCACCATCAACGAATTCATTATATACGTTGGTGACACCACCTTTATCTAATTGTCGCCATGCATCACGAGAACCAGTCCAAACTACTTCATCAGTAATCACAGCATTAGCAATCATAATATTACCAACACCATTTAAGACTGCATTCCATGCGCCATTAGCTAACGCAGAAGCAGCAGAAGGATCTGCTAGGTCTGCTTCAAGCAAACTGTTAGGGTTATCAACTTCTAAACTACAGCCTATCATCGAAAATGTGACGAATAGGCTCATTAATTTCATTTTATTTGTCATAA
>PASX01000032.1 GCA_002713455.1 Fidelibacterota bacterium | reverse complement strand
TTGACTGTTCACTGCCCAATCCTTTTGACCAAGTCTTTGTCTGAGAGCTATATGCTGTTTAAAATAGGGAATCGCTGATTCGATATCTCCTAAGGATTGATAATTCCATCCTATATTATTTAGATTTAAAGCTTCCCCATTTGCGTTACCAAGCTCTCGAGATAAGCTCAAGGCTTTCTGAAGAAAATCGATTGCTGTTGTATAGTTTTCCCGGTCTGCATGTGTGTATCCAATATTATTAAAACTTGACATGATACGCATTTTATCATCTATTTTTTGACCAATATCTAAAGAGCGAGTATAATAATCTAACGCTGCATCATGCTTCTTGACCGCTGAGCTAAGATTTCCCATAGCATTCAATCCTTTTGCGATACCTAGCTGATCATCTAACTTTTCAAACATTTTTATAGATTGTTCAAATAACTCTGTTGCTTTATCATATTCTTTGTCATCAAAGTGATAATACCCGACCATGACTAAACCTTCCGCAGTTTCTTTTGTATCTCCGATGTTTTTTGCTTGTTCTAAGGCTTGCTTATGAATTTCTCTAGCCTTCTTAATGTTTTCTTTACCACCCTGCCTCCAATAAATATCTCCTATTAATCGCTTAGCAGCTATGAGATTTTCATCAATTTCTGTAGCCTTTTTAAGCAAATCTTTGGCAATTTCGAAATCCTCAAAAGATTGAACCTTGGCCTCTTTGTATTTACCTTTTAAGTAAAACTCATACGCTTCAGGATTAATTGTAATCTTATTCGTTTGAGTTTGGTTGACTGCAATTTTCAATGTCTCGAGAATATTTGAAGATAGATTATCTTTAATGGTTGCAAGCTTTTCCCATTGTGTTTGCCATCGTTTAGTGAATATCACTTTTGCGGTTTGAGTGTCGAATATTTCAAGAGACAATTGAAACATTGAACCTAGCTTCCAAAGAGTACCTTGAGCTACATAGCGGACAAGCAACGTTTTAGACATTTCATCATAGCTCATATTTGAATAGTCAATTTTTTCTACATCTTTGAGGCCAGCAACACGGATAAGTCCCGCACCAGTGACATCGGCTATTAGATCGGCAACAATTCCGTATGCATAAAAAGCATCTTCTTCTGCACCTTTATTTTCAAAAGGAAGGATAGCAATAGATGGGGCAACCTCTTTTTCTTTTAAGTCAAGGAGCTTTGTTGCAGACTCTTTTATTTCCTTTGTCATAAGGTCCATAATATCACCCATGTGATCATGGCTTATGGATTTGATGATCTCTGCAGATTGTACATTTAAAAGACGCGCATTTATACTAAAGAGCGTTCCGACTTTTGATATAGAACCAGTTACTATATACTCTGCGCCAAGCGCTTCACCCATTTTTACAGCATTTTCTGATGAAACAACACCTGTATTTTGAAACCCTTGTTCTTTTAAAACTTGTCCCATGCGGTTTCTTTCAACAAGAGTATAAACACCTTTTGATAAGGTCATGAATTCTGAACCAAAGCGTCCCGATAGTGCTTTCGCTTCATTNTCAGATATGCCAATGCCTTCAAAATCAAGTACAGCCACTGTTTTTTGTGCACTTAATAAAGTACCGATTAATAGGATTAGAAATTTTAAGTATTGTTTCATACGAAACTTATTTTTGTGCAACTTCCTCTACAGCTGACCAAACACGCCAAATATTNTTGTAACATATTTTTTCAATATCTTCTTCTGAATAACCGCGTTTTAAAAGATGATATATGAGATTAGGATAAGACGCAACATCTTTCAAACCATATGGTAAAGTGTCTCCAACTCCATCGTAATCTGAGCCGATAGCAACATGATCAATTCCTGCTAACTCAACTACACGATCAAAGTGATCAATNACTTCTGTGACATCTGCATACATTGGGTTCTCTTCATTNACTTTTTTGGCATAAGCCTCTAAGGATTCATCATCAGCAGATAAACCATTTTCTTCTGCGTATACTTTTATCTTTTCTGCATTTGCAGCTCTTTTATCTTGCGAAGCTTGTGTGACAAATGACGAACCATAATTTATTTGAATAACGCCACCATTGTCTTTAAGCCTACGAATTTCATCATCTCCCATATTTCTTTCCCAACCAGGAGTAAAATATCGGCAAGATGAATGAGAAGCAATCACAGGTACATCTGTCATATCAAGGACTTGATTAATAACTTCATCAGTGACGTGAGATATATCTACCATAATGCCTACACGATTCATCTCTTTTACGACCTCACGACCAAAAGGGCTAAGACCGCCCCAAGTACGAGTGGTGTCATACGATGAATCACAGATCAGATTATCTTTACCATGGGTAAGAGTGATATACCGAATTCCTCTATCATAAAAATATTGTACATTGCTTATGTCATCTAGAAGAGGCGCTCCATTTTCCATTCCCATAGGAAGAGCAATTTTACCATCAGCAAAAATGCGGTTCACATCATTAACGCTAGTGGCGATTTCAAATTTATCTGGATGGTCATCAGCTATTCGGTTTACTAGATCAATTAGAGAATCTGCTTTTTCCTTAGCCCCACCAGTTTCTTGGTATGAAGAAGGGACATATACTGACATGAAAGGTGCGTCAAGTCCGCCTTCTTTTGCGCGCACATAATCAAAATCACCACTTTCTGTTCTAACGGAAAGGTCTTCATATCCATCATTTAATCTCCATGGGACATCTATATGTCCATCGGTAATAATAAATTCATGAGCTAATTCGTATGCTCGTTTTTTCAAGGCCGCATCATTACTACAGCCCGAGAGCATGATTAAAATTGAGACTAATGATATCTGCTTCATTTTTTTCATAATTATTCCTTTACATATTTGGTAGCAGCATTACCGCGTTTTGAACCATTCTTGATGGTCCCACCCAAAACATACGGTACTGCGTATTGTCAACTAGATAAACAATTTTCCCACTGCCCATAGGTTGAACAGCAGCAAATGTTTTTCCAGCCAATAGTTTTCGATTTTCAACAGATGCATAACCAGACACTTTTAATTTCATTGGATCTTTATGGTAGTACCCAACTGTTTGAAGAGAAGGGTTTGGCATGAGGGCTGATACACTCTGCTTTAATGTATAAAGGCGATCAGGAACTCCGAAAGCCAATGGATGAGAATTATCAATAATACCATAAAAAGCAGTTCCAGGAATTCGTTTGAGCCCCAATGAGTCCGAACGGTCTTCATACCGAGTATATGCGCTGGGAGGAATACCTTCCATTTTTGGTTTAGGTGCCTCAACTACTTTAACCTTATTCATCCCAGATTTTTTTGTGAGAAACTGGGCACTTCCTTCTGTGGCTATTAAAGTACCTCCATTTAAAACCCATGTCTTTAATTTATTTACTAATGACGAATCAACAGTTCCTCTAACACCAGGAAACAGAAGCACATCATACTTATTCAAATTGAGACTTTTCAATCTGGACATCCTAAGTTTTGAGATACCCAGCTCTGTTTCTTTATCAAGTAAATACCAGAGCTGTCCAGCCGTGTAAGAATTAAAGGGGGTATCTACCATGAGTCCAACTGTTGGGTTTTTTAGTGGTACCATATTACTAGAACCGAAGTCAATTCCATCTTGCATTCTACCTGTTGCAAATGCCTCAATCACAACACCAGCCTTCTCAGCAACCTCATCCATATCATTACGCACTGACTCTGTCTTATCTGTATTCCGACCCATCAGGACTACAAGTGTTCCTCGAGGATAGGTTCTAGAGCCATTGTTAAATTCTTTTCGTGCTGAGCGAACTTTATATTTTTTGGCCCAAAGATGTGCTAATGCTTTGGGAGCGTTACGTTGTTCCCAGTCAATCACATAAGCATAAGCATCACGATCCCTACCAACGCCAGCATTATGAACCATATTTTCTTTAACTAACTCACTTTTTACCCTAGGTTTGATTTCAGACCAATAAGCATCCAAGTTATAAGCTAGCGGAGCTGACCAAGTTGACATATCATACATAATAGAATCTTCAATTGACATTTCTCTTTGGAATACAGTATTTATAAATAGGTGTCGAGGNTGATCTGTATATATCAAAAAATCACCTTTTTTGAATAATCCACGATCTGCTTCCCCATCCTCATAATTGAAAGCTTTATTAACTGTAAAATTTGCCTTGGCTCTGTGTACCTCAATACCATGTATACGAAGCATGTTTAAAACATCGTAAAGGTGATTGCTGGAATTATCGGGCAAGATGTATGCAGCTGATTTACCAGTATTGGTTTTTTGTTGAAAAGTATCGTGAAAATATTGATTTAAAGTTTGGCGATTTCTAACCGCAGCTGATAAAGTGGCAAAGGATGTCTCGTAATGGTCAAAAATTCGTTGCCGGAGTGTAAGAAAATACCCATCATCCGTTTTAACTGCTCGACCACCACGGGAGTGACCTCCTTGTTCAACTAACATTCCGATAGATCCCATAACACTAGGATAAGAAGAGCCATATCCAGGATAGAAAAAATCAAATCCCTCCCGGGTATAATACATGACNTTATGTTTATCAAAAGCAGCTATGTTTGCTAACCCAAAAGTGTCAGAAAGAGCTTCATAGGGTTCTGGGAGCATCAGATTTCGAGGTGTTGTCCCAGGCATCGTAAAATAATTTCTATTAAAACCCATTTCATGATAATCTACATGGATTTGAGGCAGCCATTCTTGATACGCTTTAATTCGCCCTTTTGATTCTGGATGAACCATCCAGACCCAATCTCGATTCANATCAAACCAATAGTGATTCGTTCTACCACCAGGCCATGGTTCATCATGTTCATAGTCAAATTGATCTGTATTGGTAACATAGTTTTGAGCAGACTTATACCAATATACATAACGATCGCGGCCATCAGGATTTAGACAGGGAAAAAGAATTACAACAGAATTATCCAAAATAGCTTGGGTCTCTCTATCTTGACCGGCAGCTAAACGATAGGCCACTTGCATAACGGCTTCAGTACTGGAAGCTTCATTACCATGGACGTTGTAGCTCAACCAATAAATTCCAGGGTTTTCCTTTATAATTTTTTTTGCAATGTTAGCATTAATGTTACGAGGGTCTGCTAATCGCAGGTTATTTTTTTGGATCTCCTTAAGACGCTTACGATTTTTGTCGCCTGTAATTATAAGGTATTCTAAAACTCTTCCTTCATGAGTTTTCCCATAAGGATGAATGGATACTCGCTCAGATTGTTNCCCTAAATTTCTAAAATAATTTAGCACATCAGCATAAATGGTGTACTCTGTACCCAATTCATAACCAAGATAATCTTTTGGTGATGTGATGAGTTGATCATAACGAATGCCTGGAGTGAATTCAAATCTTGGGTTTAATAAATTAACTTGGCTAAATAAGCTAGATGGTCCTATTATAAATATGATAATAAGAGCACTGATCATTTTCCCTTTAAACTTCTGTATNTTTTTATTTATTTGTATTAATTCCACAAAAACCTCCTCAGAGCTAATTTTATTAGTACGTTTGAACAGATAAATAATTTGTAGTTCCTTTTATTCCCATAGGTACNCCACCAGTAATTACAAATTTATCACCAGTTTTAGTATTTCCCAATTCCTTCAATACTTTTGTACAGAGTTCGGGTATGATTTCAACGGAATCATAATTATCAACTTTTATTGGAATCACACCCCAAATTAATTGAAGCTGACGTACAATTTCATTAAATGGAGTTAAAGCAAAAATTGTTGCCTTTGGCCTATACTTTGAAATCATCCTTGCTGTACTACCACTGTGTGTCATTGTCATTATAATACTTATATTAAGATTAGTAGCGATTTCACAGACGGCATGACTTATGGCATCAGAGGTTTTATTTAATTTTTCAGAAAGTAAATGGTCAGAAAATTTTGTAGCAGATTCGGTCTCAAAAATTACTTGTTTGAGTATTTTGATTACATCTACTGGATATTTACCAATAGCTGTTTCACCTGTAACTAAAAGAGCATCTACCCCATCAAAAATTGCATTAGCAATATCACTCACTTCAGCTCGAGTAGGGGTTTTGCTATCAATCATAGATTCAAGTAACTGTGTAGCAATAACAACTGGTTTGCCCATGGTGCTGGCCAAATCAACAATCTTTTTTTGAGCTAAAGGGACTTTTGATGCAGGTGTTTCGACTCCTAAGTCACCACGAGCAACCATAATACCATCAAAAGCATTAGTAATTTCTTCAAGGTTTTCTAATGATTCCCATTTTTCAATTTTTGCCATTACAGGCATACGTTTGCCATGTTCATCCATAACTTTATGAACAGCTCGCACATCATCCGCGCAACGAACAAAGGATAGTGCAATCCAGTCGGCTCCTTGCTCTAAAGCCATTTTTAAATCAATGATATCTTCTTCAGTTAAAGATGGGGTTTCAAGCGTTATTCCTGGAAAATTCACACCTTTTCTATTACTTATTTCGCCCCCGATTACCGTTTTACATTTTAATGTATGTTTAGAAATAACTTCAGAGACCTCTAGCTTAATACGTCCATCATCGATCAGAACTTCTGCTCCACTTAACATATTGGAAAAATGGATACCACCAGTCACTTTTAGATGATCTTCTTTAAAATGGGGCTCATTAGATACTATAATAGATTCATTTTCATTTATTACTAACTCTTCTTTAAGTCCAACAATTCTGATCTTGGGACCTGCTAGATCTGTTAAAATTGCGGGTCTTTTACCAGTTTTTGTTTTAAGAGATTTTATTAAATCATATAATTTTCTTTTTGATTTTTCATCCCCATGCGACATATTTAATCGAAATGTATTAACTCCTGAATCAATCATCGATTGTAATACTTCTTTATTATCACAAGAAGGTCCAACCGTAGCAATGATTTTTGTATTTGTATTCATAATTAAATAATCAGTTTACTGAATAAGGTATGGTTAGTCGAAAAGGTTTAATGATGGCATTGAACTTCTTACCATTTTCACAGATCATCTCAAAGTGCCCATGCATAACACCAAATTCAGTAGGTAAAGGGCAAAAACTTGTGTATTCAAATCTTTCCCCATTTTTTAAATATGGTTGATTCCCCACTACTCCAGGTCCACGAATTTCTTCAACATTCCCATTCCCATCGGTTATATGCCAATAGCGACTTTTTAACTGGACTGTTTCAGTACCTGTATTTTTAATTTTTATTTTATAAGAGAACATATATATAGGCTTAGTTGGGTCAGATCTTTCTGAAAGATAAGCTGGCTCTACTATAATTTGAATATTATCTGTTTTTACTTTTTTCATTATTAACTAATCGGTAATTAGTAGTAGGTGTAAAATTACAATTCATTTAGTTCCAGATTCATATGGATTATTAGTAATTTTCTAGCGATGTCAAAGGGGGAAAGTTCAAAATGAAATTTTTTATAAAAATATTTTTTAGTGCTTCATTAATTATTAGTTGTAATCAAGTATCATCTAAATATGTTGATCAGATAAATAATCCAGAAATTCTTTTAAACGAAATAAGCGAACATATCAAATATTTGTCTGCAGATGAAAGAGAAGGGCGATTCCCAGGNACAAAAGGNTCTCAGGAGGCAATAAATTATATTGTTGATGAATTAAAAGGTTCAGGAGTTTCCCCAGCAGTGGATGATGAATATTTGCAGTATTTTAATTTTACAAAGGATATTAAACCATCTGGTTTAAATGAAATAAGATTTAACAATAAAAAATATGACATTAATACTGACTTTATGCCATTGGAGTTTTCATCAAATGCAAGCTTTACGGCCNATGTAGCATTTATAGGTTATGGATTTTCAATAAAAGATTCAGTTGAGTGGGATGATTACAAATACATAGATGTGAAAGATAGNTGGGTGGCAATACTAATGGGCTCTCCGGATGGAGACCACCCACATTCAAAATATGCTGATCATATTCCTATTCGAAAAAAAGCTATATTAGCTAAAGATAATGATGCAAAAGGAGTTTTNTTCATTAATCAATCTGATTCAGATGAATTTATTCCNTTAAGATATGATCCTAATTCAAACAATATGGANATNCCAGTTGTNCAAATATCAAGAAAATTTGCAAATGATCTATTGAATGATTCTCTTCAATTTTTTCAAGATGAAATTAACAGNGATCTTTTATCAAGATCATTTTTGTTAAATAAAAGTATAGATTCAAAAATCTCTTTGAAAAAAGAGACNATTCAAATTCCCAATNTAATAGGAATGATTCATGGGAATCATGATAATCATAAAAATGAATATATNGTTATAGGTGCCCACTTTGATCATTTGGGATATGGTGGCCAGAGTTCAGGATCTTTAGCCCCCGATGAACGATCTATACACAATGGAGCAGATGACAACGCTTCAGGTATGGCGGGCGTTTTAGAGATTGCTGAGAAGCTCAAGGCAAATCAATTCGAACTTAATCGTTCCATATTATTTATGGGCTATAACGCAGAAGAACAAGGCTTGTTAGGATCAAAGCATTATGTAAATAATCCTACTGTTCCGCTAAAAAATATTATAACTATGATCAATATGGATATGATTGGGCGTATGTCAAATAATAAAATTACAGTAGGAGGAACTGGTACATCTTCAGCGTTTGATTCAATACTTAATAATGTTGAAAAAAATCACGACTTATTAACTACTAAAAGTCCAGAAGGATTTGGTCCAAGTGATCACTCTAGTTTTTACATCAATGATATACCAGTCCTCTTCTTTTTTACTGGTGCTCATAACGACTATCACAAGCCTTCAGATGATTGGGCTCAAATTAATGTTGAAGGTGAAAAAAAAATATTAGATATGATCTATGATATTGTTATTCAAATTGATCAATTAGAGACTAGACCAGTATTTACTGAAGCTGGTCCAAAAGGGCCAAGTCAAAGTAGAACAAGTTTCAAAGTAACTTTTGGTATTATTCCATCATATAGTAGTAATGCAATTGGCTTAGAAATTGATGGTGCAAGAAAAGGTGGCCCAGCAGAACAAGCAGGGATGAAAAAAGGCGATATTATTATTGAGATTGAAGGAAAAAGTATATCTAATATATATGATTATATGTATCGATTAGCAGAACTTAAAACCGGACAATCAGTCGAGGTCACTATCCAACGAGGAGACAAAGAATTAAAATTAATTCTTAATCTATAATAATTTTTTTATTTAACTCTTCTCGAAGTTCTAATATAGCTTTAACATAATTATCAGCATGATTATATGCGTATACTGATTTATACACTTTTTTAGCATCAGACTGATCGTGAACAGGATATCCATTTTTTACTAAGTAATTTGCAATGCTAGCAAATACATCTGCCCAAACAAAGGGTTGTCTTATACCATCTCCATTACCGTCTATAGCGTAGTTTTTAAAACTTGTTGGTATAAATTGCCCATAGCCAAATGCTCCAGCATAAGACCCAACTATTGAGTGTGGAGGTATATTATCTGTGTAACAATATGATAAATATGCGACTAATTCTTTTTGAGCCCACTTAGAGCGACGGGGCATTTTTGAGATTTGTGTATATAGTGCGTTAAAAACAGTAAACTTTCCTCTATGCCTTCCAAAATTACTTTCAACCCCAATAATACTTAGAATTAAAAAAGGATCTACTTTTAGTTCTTTTGATATTCCAGTTAAAATATCACCATGAGATTTAAAGAATTTTGCGCCCTCATCGATTCTGTTTTTTGTAACAAATAATTTTCGATATTCATCCCATGTTTTTTTCTCATAAGGCCTAGCAAATCGGTCCAGAATTGAATCATGAATTTCTATCTTTGAATGTGAAAAGGCTTCATTTAGATATGTTTCGGGTATCCCTATTTTCATAGCATCAGAGCGAATGATTGATAATACAGGATCGTCACTGATCCTAAACAAACTAAAAAATAATATTATTCCTAATCTACCCATTCAGCAATAAAGACGTTTGTGTCTCCCTGTTTAGCTTGATTCCTATTTGAAGCAAACACGATATATTTCCCGTTTGGGCTGAACATTGGAAAACCATCGAATCCCTGAAAAAATGTAATTCTTTCTAAATTAGTACCATCTGTATTAACTGCCCATAAATCAAAATCTCTACCATTAGGATCTGCCATATTTGAAGAAAAAATAATTCGTTTATCATTTGGATAAAAATAAGGTGCAAAATTTGCACCATCATTAAAGGTAATTTGTTTTTTGTCACTACCATCAGAATTCATAATTCGAATTTGTAGATTCATCGGTCTAATCATACTTTGAGCAATAAGACCTTTGTAATCNGCTATTTCTTTCNNTGATTCAGGATAGTAAGCTCGCCAAACTATCTTTTCCCCATTGTGACTAAAAAACGGTCCGCCATCATAACCTAATTNATNTGTAAGCATTNTTTTATTGCTTCCNTCNATATTCATTGNCCAAACTTCAAGATCACCAGAAACTATTGATGTATAAGTAATACGATTTCCATCTTGNGAAANTGTTGCCTCAGCATCATAGCCNATTTCATTGGTTAATTGTTCAANNGAAGANCCATCNGTATTGGCACGAAAAATATCATANCCTTCATATAATTTCCATACNTANCCNCGGCTNAAATCTGGNGGAGGTGGACAAGATTTGCTTTGCAAGATGAGTAGAGGCATAAACGATTTTTTNNTTTTCAGGATATTGAAAATATCCACATGTTGTAACNCCATCACCNGTNGANACCATTTCATATTCACCNGATTNGATATCCATAATNTAAATTTGATCACATAANCCATNACCATCATGACCNTGNAAAATTAGTTTTTTACTATCTGAGCTAAANTANGCTTCAGCATTTTCACCACTNAATGTTANTTGNCTNAGNTTTTTAAAATGAANTTCATTTTCAACAATATGTANNTTAGNGCTGCCNTCAACNAACNTTGAGCTCTGCTTAATCGTATTCCANCTCATTAAGCCTAGAAANCCAAGTGTAATTACAATTACTATTATATAGTTTTGAACTGATTTAAGCATATCTTTGCTGTTCCCCCATTAATTATTTATAATGGAATTTACTCACTATTATGCTGTATTTCAGAAGAAGGTTCGTTTTGTTCCTGAAATTTTTTTATTAAAGGATTATTTTTAAACTGTCCATGACTATCCTCTGGCAATAACGCAGCAATTCTACACATGATTTCATCACCTATATCACTTAATGCTATTTCTCTTTTTGAGCGATCTTTTGGTATTGAATAGGGTCCACATGGCTTCCCAATCCGAATACTAATTTTTGGGCGAATTCCAGTAAATATGTATTCCCATAATCCTTTTTTTATTCCATATATACTCATTGGGATGATTGGGACTTGACCTAATGTTGATAAATAAACAACGCCAGGCTTTGCCGATCTCAATGTATCGCTTTGTGTATCCCCTTCAGGAAAAATCCCAAGAACTTCCTTTTGATCAAACACTTTTTTTGCCATTTTTATGGTTGATGGCCCAAGGCGTGTCCGATTAGTTGGTATAAACCCATAAAGCCAAACTGCCCAATAATTGTACCATTCAATCACTTGATCACTAGCAACTAAGAAGTTAATTGGTTTTCGCAATGCATAAACAAAAAATGGAGGCTCAGATACGTTAAAATGATTGGCTACAAAAATAAATGGACCCTCTTTAGGGATATTGTCCCGGCCAGACACTGAAATTTTTGCAACCATTGATCCTAAAAATAAAGCGACATAACCTAATATATATCGTATTGACTTAGGCCTTGGAGTAAATAAATCTAATTTTGTTCTAGCGCTCAAGATGGGAATTCATTAATAATATAGCCAATACAGGCACTCAACTTCTTCCCAAATGGAATATGCAAGAATTCATTTGGCCCATGAGCATTTGATTCAGGGCCAAGAACACCCGTGATTACAAACTGTGCATCAGGAAATTTTTCTCCTAACATTGCCATAAACGGAATGGTGCCACCTTCCCCCATGGATAGAGCTTGTTTGCCAAAAAACGTGTTTGATGCATTCTGAATGGCTCCATCTAACCATGGAATTAATTTAGGTGCATTCCATCCATTTGCAGGTTCTTCCCAATTGATTGAAANAGANGAATCATAAGGNGGATCTTTTAATAATATTTTTTCAACAGAATCCATTGCTTTATTAGAATCCACATCTGGGGGCAACCTAAATGAAAGTTTTAATGTTGTGTAAGGACGCAGAACGTTTCCTCCATCAGCTACTGATGGGATACCATCTGCTCCAACTATTGATAAAGTTGGCTTCCATGTACGTAAAATTGATCCTTCAATAGGATTGTTAGAAGTTGGTTGCATTTTGTTATGTAGTGGTAGTGTATCATTTTCATCTTTAAGAGTGGTTACCATTTTTTCTATTTCACTTAAACGGTGTTCTGGTACATTAGAATGAAGATTTTTTACTTTAATTTCACCTGTTGATTCATCTTCTAATCTTGAAAGAAGTTGCCTAATAATTCTGAAGGAAGAAGGAACTAGGCCGCTTGCACTTCCTGAGTGAATACCTTCTTTTAGTACGTCAACACGAAGTTCACATGCAATCATACCTCTAAGTGAAACAGTAGTCCAAAATTGTTTATAATTACCAGCCCCAGAATCAAGACAGATGACTAAATCAACGGTACCAATAATATTGTGATATTCATCAATGTAATAAGGCAAGTCAGGGGAGCCGCTTTCTTCACAAAACTCAATTAAAATAACAATGCGAGGTAGTGTAACGCCTTGCTCCATCATAGATTTGATNANTCCTAAAGAAGCAAATAGAGCATAACCATCATCTGCNCCACCACGNCCATATAATTTTTCGTCTTTCATAACNGGGNTCCAGGGCCCATAATCGTCATTCCAACCTTGCATTTCTGGCTGCTTATCTAAGTGGCCATACATCAAAATATTTCCATCTCTTTGTCCCGGGATTTCNAGCATAAGTAATGGNGTTCTTCCTTNTAATCGTTTAATATGGAGGATACTCCCANTCGGCTTATGTTTTTCAACCCANTTTTTTGCTAGCTGTANAACTTTTTCCATATGACCATTCTTTTCCCAGTNNGGATCAAACGCAGGAGANTTNTTNGGGATTTTAATATATTCAANNAGCGTTGGAACAATTTCATCATCCCAAAATGTATTGATATCTTTTTGCAGTTTTTCCTTATTCATTCANATAATTCCTAAAATTAAATACCAGGGTCGCTCTAATATAAGTTTGTTTATAAAAAGGCTCCGCTTATTTGTAGGCGGAGCCTTTTTTCTTATGTATTAATTAATAAATTAATTTAGAAAGGTAGATCATCGTCCTCTAATGGCGAATCCTCACTTTCATTTGGCTTTGGCCTTTCTTGGGTTTCAGCGCTATCCATTTTTCGACCTAACATTGTAAACATATCACAAACAACTTCAGTAGTATAGCGCTTTACTCCATCTTTATCTTCCCAGTTTCTTGTTTGTAATTTTCCTTCTATATATGCTAGTTGACCTTTTTTTAACAGGTCTCCCGCTAATTCTGCCGACTTCCCAAACATAACACAGCGGTGCCACTCAGTTTTATCTTGAAATTCACCATTAGTATCTTTCCAAGATTCATTAGTAGCTAAATTAAAATTTGCTACTGCAGCTCCAGATGGTAGAAACCTTGTTTCTGGATCGCCACCCAGATGTCCAACCAATACAACTTTATTTACACTTCCTTTTTGCATAATGTACTCCTAAATTACTTTTTCGTATTACTTACGCGTATACTTTATACTACAATTCAAATTCAATTTATAGCAAATATTTTTTAACGTAAATCACCAAATTTTTGGGATTAATATTTTTCTATTTTTTGGGTAGTCTAAAAATTTTTCTTTATACCAAAAATGGTTTGAATGTGCACGTGGAGCTAGATTAGCGATAGCCCATATGGCAAAAGATAGTCCCGCTAAAGACCAAGTTGCTAATGCCCAGCCAAGCCACTCTAATATTTCTCCTAAATAATTTGGTGATGAAACCCATTTAAATAGACCACCCTGCGGGATTTTATAATCTGTATTACTATTTTTTCTCAACAAAAATAATATATTATCTGATTGCATATTTATTCCCATGCCTATAAAAAAAATGATTAATCCTGAGATAAACTGTGGACTCAACAACCATTCGTTATCATTTTGATAATTTAGGCCAAAAATCCACTCTGAATTTATCCATGAGTTTATACTATTAAATATGATAGCAAATAAAACGATGCTTAATGGCATCTTTTTATTAGAAATATATGCTCTCATTGGCCACACTAGTGTGCGGTTCAAATAATGAAGCATCCACATACAATAAAATATAATGGGAATAAGATCAAATGTTCCCTTTTGAAATACAACGGTTCCAAAAAAGATTGTCATAATTATAATAGCTGGTGACTCCATAATCATCCAACCTATTCGAGATGGAAGACGAAATCCCCAGCCGGGCCTTTCATACCTTCCATATGGAGCTCTGACAAACATAAGTGAAATAAAAGTTATAAGTGCAATGCCTAACCATATCCAAATGATCAAATTATATTGATATAGATTAATTAGCATTCTTCTGATTCCATGATAATGTATCTCTTATAGTTTCCTCTAAATCTCTTACTCTATGATTCAATTTGTTTTTGGCTAAATCATTTGAAATTTTTTTGGATTGAATAGCTAGGGCATGAATACTTCCACGACTAAAAGAGGGTCTATTGCCAAAAATTTTTGACAAAACATAAGCAAAAGGGATTGCAGTATATGCAACCCATAAAGGAAAAATTATTAAAGATGTTCTTTTATTTATCAATTTAGCAACAATATCTGAAATTTCTTTGAAGGATGCCCATGTGCCCGAAACAATATAATTTTTTCCTTTTTCTCCAAAATCAACACATTGAATGGCTGTATCAGCAACATCTCTTGCGTCAATCCAATTGAACCCCGCATCAACTTGTATCAA
>PASX01000031.1 GCA_002713455.1 Fidelibacterota bacterium | reverse complement strand
CCAGCTTGAAAAAAAACTGTTAAATAAATTTTAAATTTGTGCCATACCCCAGGCAAACATTATTCCTACGAAAGATAATAAAAGAGGCCAGCCCGTATTAATCATTTGACGAGCGCTCGGATCTTCAAAAACATGAATTTGAAATTCATGTGATGTAACTGCACCGCGCTCATCAATTGCAACTAAAATAATATCGTTAGGCCCTCGTTGATTTGGCTTTGGTTTCCAACTTAACATCCCGGTCTTTCTGCTAAAAGTTGAATATTTTGGAAGTTTAACAGCTTTATATGCAACACGATCTTTATTCAAATCTTCTGCCACGACCCGATATTGATATTGGTGACCGGTAAGGGCAACGGGCCGTGGCGTAGAAATGATATTTGGATTTATATTTACAAAGACCTTTCCATCTTGTGTGTCACTTGTGTATCCATCAGAGATCTGAAAGGTAAATTGGTTTTCATTAATTTGAGCAGCCTTAGGGATCCATACAACTTTACCCTTTTGGCTCATTTGCATTCCTTGGGGTCCTTTTATAAGCGTATATAATAAATCTGCATCTTTGTTTTTATCTTCTACTTGAATATTATATTTAAAGACTTCACCAACCATTGCCAATGCAGGAGCATTAGAAACAATAACCGGTTGATGGTTAATGTATATTTCAAAAGATTGTTCATCCCTTGCATATCCATCTGAAACAACATAAGTAAGTCGCTGGTTATCTATTTGATCTATTGTGGGGGTCCAGGATATTACACCAGTATATTCGTCAACCTCCATACCATCTGGAAATTCTAATAATGTATATTTTATGGGCCCCAATTTTCTAGCTGTAACTCTAGGGGGAGTTCCTTTGTTGCCCTGAAAGAATTCCCACAATATATCTTTTATTGCGACAGTACGATCATCTACTGATTCAACGATGATATTTAAACGATCGTTTTCCCAAAAAATATAATCAACATATTTTTTAAGATTCAATCTTGAAACCTCTAGCGTTAATGAGTCAAGCTGATCTTTTGGGTCAGATAAATAAACGCTTTCAGCATTATTCCAATCCATTAAATAGCGATCAATATTTTGTATATATATATCGTCACTTATTTGGACAGAATAAATTCTATAATTTTCAGCAGATTCAAGCTGAATCACTTCATCGTAAGGTAACAAAGCACCTTTGTTCATATCTGATGTCATAACCTGGTATTCATACTTTTTCCTAACGGCCCCTTGCATGGGAGGGATAGAAACAATGTTTATTGGAGCATTAACATAGTAAGTGGCATTAACAACTTGCTTTACCCTACCATCACTAATTTCAATTGACACATTGGAGAAATCAATATTTTCTCTTGTTGGCTCCCAGACTATTAAACCACCATAGGGATCCATTCTCATACCATCAGGCATTTCAATTCCAGAATAAATAAGATTATCATTTTTATTGGGGTCAAGGACATCTAACTGGAATCTATATTCTTCACCTAGACTTAAAACGTTCATTTTCATTGGCGCAGATCTAACAACAGGAGGATGATTAACAAACAACGCGATAACCTGTGAATCAACAGCCACCCCGTGATTAACCTTAACTGTGAAAGCCTGGGTATCAATTTGAGTTGGCCCAGGTGTCCAAGTTACTAATCCAGACTTATCAATGTTCATCCCCTCTGGTGAATCAGCCAAACTAAAGTTTAGAATATGTTCTAAATCAGGTCTCCAAATATCTACTTTGTATTTATATTGTTTATCTACTTCAGCTTCAAGCTTAGCTTCTGATAATATTTTAACCCCAGCACGAGCAAATAGTGAAAAATTTTGCGTCGCGCGGTCAAAACCGTCGCTCGCAACCAGTCTTATATCATACACATCAATATGAGTAGAATCGGTCTCCCATACAACAGCACCGTCGTCTGTTATTTTCATTCCTTGTGGTCCTGATTCAAGCTGAATGTTTAATGAAAAATCAGGGTTGCGATCTAAAATAAGTGGTTTATAATAGAATGTGTCACCNGCAACAAACTCCGTTCCGGTTGGCTCTGATGTGATAATAGGGGGGTCATTTACATATATCCACAAACGCTCATCATATCCTTCAAGTTCAGGTATTACTTTATAGGTTAATAGAGAGTCCTCCTTTGCAGTCATTGGGACTACATCTTCACTTAGTTTTCTCTCAACATGATAAGACAATTTATATGCACCTAGTTGGGTTGTATCTGGGACCCAACGAATAGAATGCGATTCATAATGAAAAAACATTCCTTTNGGTGGGGGCTGCAACCATCTAAAGCTATAAAACTGTTTAGCTTCTTTTTCTGGGAGCGTATATGCAAAAGATTGATTAACGGTTAATACATGTTTTGGCAGAANTCCATCAGGCAAAGGTTGTCCCATTGTTTTCAAAGGTTTAGGAATTGGAGGAATAACAATTTCATCCAATGGTATTTGTGGATAAACGTCTACAATATCTTCAGCCTGAACTTCTAAACCAGGAGCNCCTGGTNTCTCGGGCTGTATCCCATACCCAAGATCAATAATAAAAACAGTTGATGTTGATCCATCCCACCCAGCAGATATCACAGAACCAGTATATGTTCCCTGAACGATAACAGGAAGAGCAGTGAAAACTTGTGAGCCTGGTGTTTGTGACTCTTCAATGCTAAAAAACTCCTGGTTTTCATCAAGGCCATCAANACTACCATAGGAAAGAGATAAAACATTCATGTCTCCCGAAACAAGAAGAATATCACTGTAGCTATCCTGATTAAAATCTGCAATATGTATATCCGANAGGGGACCACCATCGATAGGGAGCTTTTCAATATCTAAATAATCATCGTAAAGCGTCAGAGATATTAAATCACCATTATAAAAAGGAAGTACAGTATCAATGTAGCCATCTTTATTCCAGTCAATTACAGAAATTTTTGTAGCCATTAAACCATCAAGGCCTGGGATAGGCGTTTCTTGCCCGATACCCATAACAAGCTCTGATCCAACATTATAAAAAGGTTGTGTCCTCAGTATTTCTCCCTCAGCAGAAACAATAATTAGATCATCGTAACCATTTCGATCCCAATCCATTGCGGTAACATAAATGGATCCAATTCCAGACTTCATCCCATTTGGCTTAAGCGTTTGAACAATACGCCACTCATTATTTTTGTTTAAATCTAAGATGATAATTTCACGTAAAGGACTTCCAAGAGAGACTGCTAATTCTTGATCCATATCTCCATCATAGTCGAGAACAACAAAATTATGACCACGGACAAATTTCCTTCCTCCAGATAGATTAAGCATACTTCCCGCATCTTGATTAAACTCTTCNCCATTCCAGGAATAATAAAATGCAATTGGTTGAACCGTTTCTTTTTGTTTGGGATCAACCATGTTTGATACAGTAATTAATTCAGGAATACCGTCCCCATCTAAATCGCCAAGCTCAACATCAACAAAATTACTTAGTAGTCCATTAGGGGCCTCAAGCTCCCACTCTAAATTTTGATAACCATCATTATCTAATTCGTAATAGCGAATCACAGAAAAACTATTATTATTAACTGTTTTGGATTCAACGGAAACAAACTCTTGTAATCCATCTTGGTCTAGATCATATGTTCCTTCCATATGATTGATTTTATATTCTTGTGCACTAAGAGCAGATAAGAAAAAACCTAAAAAGATGAATATGCGNAAAATCATTTTATCGAATCTATTAAGGCTTCATTTGGCTCTGTTTTTATTGAGTCAAGAAGAGCNGGGGCTACTGNNTCAGGNANNACAATTAANGTATCATTGGGNAAANTTATNGTAGTATCTAATTCAANGGCTGTTTCTTTTTGAAGAATAATTGGNGAGGTTNAGGANTCGGATTTTGTTTCTTTGTTNTTTTTAANNAAAACTTCAGTGGAATCATTTTTAGCTNTTTCCTTTANAATAGTAACAGGAGAATAAAANGAGCGATAATTGATAGAAGCNTTTANGGTATCTGGAATTTCGTCATGNGCAAACACAAAAGTATCTCTGTTTGCNGGTGAAAGTTTTGNTGAAATATCTAGAANATCAAAAGATGATTCAAANTCGATTTCCGTAATCGTTTTGTGTGANCCATCTTCTTTTACGTTTACTTTTCCGCGAACCGCATAAGGACGNCCACC
The DNA here is from genome assembly GCA_002713455.1 of Fidelibacterota bacterium. GTDB lineage: Bacteria > Fidelibacterota > Marinisomatia > Marinisomatales > TCS55. The sequence continues at coordinate 11,569 of PASX01000031.1, read as the reverse complement.
AAAATATGACAGGCTTAATGAGTGATCTTTAGAAAAAAGCGGTGAGTGCAAAACCAAAGATCCAGAGCGGTTTTTNTCTGAAGCCAACAAAGATAAATCACCACTTTCTATCTGTTCTATACCCATGGTTGGGGGAAACCCCTCAAAAAAGTATTCAGGGAATTCATANAGATTCGATTTCCAACCNTCTGGATCAAAAGATTGATTTAANGTGTCTTTTGATTCTGNTATTGAAGCATAAAAAATATTTGATGATAGATCATGTATTAGNGAAAGAGTAATTANCGAATCCGGTTTTTTCTCAGANGACTGAAAATTAAATGTACCCGATTTATTTTGTTTAATCGTACTTAGNTTTGCACTTACACCAATTGTTACTAATTTATTATNATTTATTGTTTTTGCGCTAAATGGAGTTTCGCCNCGAAAAGTAAAGCGACTAGTATCAGAAATATCCCTTGANGAAACTGTTACNCCATGAAACATTGGTGGAANAACGATCAGNGGCTCTGGGATTTTAGTTGTATCNGCAACATAAAGAATTGTGGANTCNTGTATTGTTTTTAATATTGGAGCNAATTGATGCATATCNCCTAAAGGNTCTATGCTGCTTATAATTTCNTCATTTAATCGAATANCTACTATGTAAGAATAGTCAGCAAANCCAATNTCNTCANTTTTTGGAGCCCATTCTATAGTGGCAGACTTTGGNTTGAAAAACATTCCTTTTGGAGGAGAAGATTCCCACTTGAAACTATAAAATNTTGATTGCAGATCNGGCAATATAAANTGTTTTAAAGTATCGCCAAGCATTATTGTNTCTGAAGGGACAAGAAGAGGTNTCNAATCTGTAGANGATATGTTTATTGATTGGTTATGATAAAGCCCCGAATTAATTCTTGATAAGATAGCATTGTTTATTTCTGCTTGGGTGCTGTTCGTTTGTAAATCAAACAACCCTTTTTCACTAAATTTACTTTCACTAAATGATAAACTATCATTGATTATAGATAATTTATATACTTCACCAGTTGCAAAGGGTATTAATAGGTCTTCCCTGCCATCTTTATTNTCATCGAACGATTGAATATATGGNCCTAAAATAACACGCGCGCCATTAGTAACAGCTAAATCAGCAACAAAAGATTCATTTGGGTCATCTAAAGTAAAAACGCTTAATTTGAGAANATTTCCTTCCGGGCTCATTAATACACCATATTCCTTATTTGATATAGAAAATAAACCTGTAAAAACAGGTCCGTACCCATTTGTGACGATAGGATTTACATGTGTTTTGGAATTAGTAATTTGTCCCATTCCATCATTAATATTAAGGGAAAATGTTGTTACACTTCTCGTTGGTGATGATTTTGAAACTGCAAAAACCTTGGATTGAACCGCTAAGTTAGAAGGACGAATTTTATCTATGGTTTTCTCTTTATTTATAATTGTATTGATATTGCTAGAAAAATCATAACCATTCCACTCAAAGATTTTTATCCAGCTATTTTCAAAATTATTTGCTTCAATTACAATAATTTCGGGGATATTATCATTATTGATGTCATTTAATTTTATATCTACAATTATTTTGTTTTCATTGTCTAAACTATATGACCATATAGTAGTGTGTTCACCACTATTTTCAATTTCAACAAACTCTAATACAGTAGAGGAATTATTTATTTTAATTATTTCACTTTTCCCATTCTGATTAAAGTCAAANGTACCAAAAACAAAAAGGTTTTNAGCATAAAGCACTTGNAATAAGAACAGGCATAGAATTGCCTGTTTATATAATATAAACTTGTTTTTGCACGCAAATGCGCAAAAATTGATATAAATGTTATTTATAATACGCATACCCTTACCTATAGGATAAGNTAAATATAGGTGNTCACCGTCGAATATATCAAGNGAAAGACCATAAATTTATATTTTAATAAAAACAATTATCTTTTTGACTTTCAGAGGAGTAGGAATAAATTGGAGGCCCATTGATTTAATCCTACATTGACTTAATGAGAAAAATAGCAACAATATTATATATGTCGTTTTCCNTNGGTTACTCCCAGGGAGATATTTATCCTACTGAAACACATTTTGGGGGTGGAATTGGCTTTAGTACAATGTATATGGTTTTGGATTCAGTTCCTGGGGAGGCTTTTCTTGATACCTTAGGCTTTAATGTTAATGAACTGGGTACNCGCCCGCTTGTTTTTTATGGTGGAGAAGGATTCGCTCAAATGGTAGGACCTTGGAGATTGGGTGGNTATGCAGGTATTGGNGCAACACAAGCAAGNAATGTTTATGATATACATTTATATGCAAANAAAAACAANAAAATAGGNTATCAAGAGGAAAACCCNGAAACAGATAAACTATATGACCATTCAGATAAACTTTCGATTAAAGCTAGATTAAATTTTTTGTTNGGNGCCCTAACNATAGAGTATGTTTTCCCAGTNTATAGAGANCTTGAGGTAATGGGAGGNGCACTAATGGGGGTTGGCCGATATTCCTTTTCNATTGACCANCATATTGGGACACCTAAATGGANCGAATTAGGTAGAAANATGTATGGGTATATAAAAGGTGACAGCGTTATGGTAGAGCTNGANACNTGGGACGGNAAATTAGATNATGANGATACAATTGTTCAAGAATATAGAACNAATGGCTTAAGACCAATTAGTGTTAATGGNACTATGACAGAATTAAGTGGNACATTTTTTAATTTTCAACCTTANGTAGCTGTTAAATGGCAATTTTTAGANAGAATGGGTTTGAGGATAAGCGCTGGTTANAATAAAGGNACNATTGGNGCGGGNAAATGGAGATTAAATGGCCACGTTCCTATAAACGATTCTCCAGAAGCAGCTTTAGGTGGNATTACAATTCGTACAGTTGTTTACTTTGGTTTATAAATGAAGAAGAAATTNCAAATTAATCTTTGGTCNTGGATTACTGGAATCATANTTGGGGNTCTTATAANNATACCCGCNTCCCAGTTTCTTTATTCTAAGCAGAATAATCCATATGCAATTATAGAAACGAAGTTTAAGGTTATGAATCAGATTCTTTATTATGTAAATCAATTATACTATGATAGTGTGGATATGGAATCGCTAATGGATGGTGCATTTAAAGGTATAATGGATCAATTAGATCCTCACTCCGTTTTCATATCAGCAAAAGATCAAAAAAATATTGATGAAATGTTTAGAGGGGAATTTCAAGGTGTTGGGATAGAGTTTGATATTCTAAATGAATATATTACAGTGATTGCTCCAGTGGTCGGAGGCCCATCTGAAAAAGCTGGAATATTGGCCGGCGATTGGATTATTGCAATTGANGGTNAAGATGCCCAGGGGATTGATAGAGACGATGTATATAAAAAACTAAGAGGNAAAAAGGGAACNAAGGTTGATTTGAAAATTGGTAGAATAGGCTCTGATAACTTTAATGTTACAATCATTAGAGACGATATACCATTATATAGTGTTAGAGCTAGTGTTATGTTGGATGATAGAACTGGCTATACTTGGCTTACAAGGTTTTCAACAAAATCCGGGTCTGAAGTTAGAAAAGCAATCAATAGTCTTCTTAGACAAGGTATGAATAGACTAGTTCTAGATCTTAGAAATAATAGTGGTGGAATTTTAGATCAAGCNGTCGAGGTCGCTAATATTTTTATAGCTGAAAAAGATACACTAGTATATACAAAGGGTAAATATAAAGAAGCTGAACAGATTTTTGTTGCTTCGCCCAGAAAAGGGAATGAAGACTTTTCAATTATTGTTGTTATTAATAGAGGCTCTGCTAGTGCTAGTGAAATTGTAGCAGGCGCAGTACAGGATTTAGACAGGGGATTGGTTGTGGGTGAAACTAGCTTTGGGAAAGGACTGGTTCAAAGACAGGCNGGTTTAAGTGATGGGTCTGCAATACGTGTGACAATAGCACAATATTATACACCAAGCGGAAGGCTTATACAGCGTCCATTTGATAACAATAATTATAATGACTATTATAAAGAAATNTATGAGAATGATAGGGAAGAAAAACTTGATTCACTCAAAAAATTAAGACCACCATTTTTAACAAGAAATGGTCGTACTGTATATGGAGGTGGTGGCATAACTCCAGATGTTTATATTGGATGGAAGAATGATGTCACCGCAGAAACAAGNTCTATAATGATCAATCCAAAAAGATTATTATTTAATTGGAGCAATAAATTTATTAATAATAAAAAATTAGGAACATATAAAAACTTTCAAACATCTTGGCAGCTATCTGATAACGATTACAATGAATTTATAGACTATTTGTCTACGGAAGAAAAAGATTTAAGTTTAGAAGAAATCAACAAAGATAAAGAATATCTTAAAACAATGATAAAATCTGAAATTGCTGGGAATAAATGGGGTAGAGATGAGCTGTGGGGTATAAGAATAACAGCAGACAGTCAAATTATGGGTGCTTTAAATCATTTTAACGAAGCTGATGCATTCTTGGTCCAAAGCAATTAAATTACCGGGTCAAAAAATTGACGTTCCGGGGAGGAAAGCTTAAATTTTGTTATTAATAATTGATATAATAATCGGAGGTATCTAATAATGGTTCAATATTTTATTGATGGTGGTGGTTTCATGTGGCCAATTCTAATTTCATTAATTTTTGGTCTTGGCTTTGCATTTGAAAGAGCATATTCATTAATCATGTCTTCTATAGATTCAGATAAGTTTTTTACAGATGTTTCTGAAGCTTTAGGTGGATCAAATCTTGATGGTGCTCTAGAAATTTGTAATGAAACAAAAGGCCCAGTTGCAGAAATTTTTCATGCAGGACTTTCAAAATCACACAGAGGATTGGAAGAAGTTGAAAAATCAATTCAAAATGCAGCGTCACTAGAAATGGCTTTTCTTGAGAAAAACATGATCTGGTTGAATACAGTTATTACTGTAGCACCTATGATTGGATTTACTGGAACTGTTGTTGGTATGATAGCAGCTTTTGATGCAATTAAAGCTGCAAATGATATTTCGCCAGCTGTTGTTGCTGGAGGTATATCCCAAGCACTTCTTACCACAGCTTTTGGATTAATCACAGCTATGATTATTCAGTTCTTTCAGAACTTTTTTGTATCCAGAATCGATAAGCTAATTTTAGACATGGAAGAGAACTCAATGAAGCTTATTGATCAACTTTATGACTCTAAGGTTGTAAAATAAAGATCAGGACAACTAATTATGGCAGGTAAAAAACGTAGATTTAAAGGCGGTGAAATTCCAACATCTTCAATGGCAGATATAGCATTTTTATTGCTCATTTTTTTTCTTGTTACAACAACTATAGATATGGACAAGGGTCTTGGTATGGTTTTACCAGCTGAGGGTGAGGAATTAGAAATAAATAAAAAAAATATTTTAAATTGCTTAATTAACTCGACAGGGAATGTTCTTCTTGGCGGTGAGGGTGTGGAAATAAAAAACTTATCAAAAACAATAAGACAAAAAATAGCTGAAAATGATAAATTAGTAATTTCTGTAAAAGCACATAAAGCATCTAGCTATAAAGACTATGTTCGTGTAATAGACCAGCTTAAACAAGCAAACGCTACTAGAATATCTATTGCGGAGTCAAATTAACAATGAAAATAAATCGTAAAACAAAACTTGATACAGAAATCCCTACGGCATCAATGCCAGATATTATTTTTATGTTGTTAATATTTTTTATGGTAACAACTGTATTAAGAGAATACTCAGGTCTTCCTATTTCATTGCCTAAAGCAAAAAGAATAGAAAAATTAAAATCAAAAAGACATACATCACATATATGGGTATCAAAAGAAGGTCTTATTTCTATTCAAGATAAACTTTATCAGGCAGAGAGCGTGAGACATGTTATGTATGAAAAACGTGTTTCTGATCCGCAGTTAGTTGTTTCCTTAAAAGCCGATGAGCGTGCAAAAATGGGATTGATTAGTGATATTCATACTGAACTAAGGAAAGCGGATGCCTTGAAACTAAATTATTCATCTAAAACAGCTGTAGATTAAAATGAGAACAGTACATTCTGGTGCACTAAAATATTTATATCCTGTTATTGTTCGTGTTACAGGTTTATCGGGAATTGTNATTTTAATTTTTACTTTTCTAGTTTTTCCAAGATCNACAAACACAATGGAGCTTGATGAAGAANTACAAATTATTATTGAACAAATTGATATACCACAAACAGAGCAATTTGATCAACCTCCTCCACCCGCAAGGCCATCAGTTCCAGTTGAATCAGAGAGTGAAGANTTAGCTGATGATGTAACTCTAGATGAGTTTAATTTAGATGAGTTTGATGCTTGGGATGCACCCCCTCCCCCTCCTGAAGGCCCTCGAGTAAAGTTTATTCCTTATGATGATCCCCCCATTCCTTTAAAACCAATTCGCCCAAGATATCCTGAAATTGCTCAAGAAGCAGGAATTGAAGGAACTGTAGTTGTACAAGTTTTTGTAGATGAAAAAGGAAGAGTTAAGGATACAGTTATATTAAAAGGAATACCAAATACTGGTCTTGATGAAGCCGCGACGGACGCAATTAGGAAAGTTAGATTTCGCCCTGCTAAGCAAAGAGAGCGAGCAGTAGGAGTGTGGATCTCGATACCGGTAAATTTCAGACTGAAAAGCTGAAAAAACACCATTTTTTATTTAAGTTATTTATTTTTTGAAGAAAATAGTTTATTAAATAAACGCATAAACGGATCATAATAACGATCAACAACCCGTTCTTTTAACGGGATAATACCATTATCAGTGATTTGAATATGTTCTGGGCATACATCTGTACAGCACCGTGTAATATTACACATTCCTGAACCATGATCGTTCTTTATGTTAGATATTCTATCTGACTTATCAAGAGGATGCATTTCAAGGCTTGCTAAGCGAATCATAAATCTTGGACCTACAAAGTCATCTTTTTTGTCATGATCTCTTAAAACATGACATACATTTTGACACAAATAGCATTCTATACATTTACGAAATTCCTGNACTCTATCTACATCTTCTTGCATCATTACATAATTACCGTCACTATCTTTTTTATTATGGTCTGGAGTAAATGGAGTAATTTTTTTATTCTGTTTGTAGTTCCATGATACATCAGCAACTAAATCTTTAACCAAAGGAAATGTTTTAATTGGTCTTACAGAAATTGTTTCATCTGGTTCATATTCATTCATTCTTGTCATGCAGGCTAGCTTAGGCTTTCCATTGATTTCGACACTGCATGAGCCGCATTTACCCGCTTTGCAGTTCCATCTTACAGCAAGATCACCCGCTTGCTCTGCTTGAATACGATGGATNACATCAAGGACAACCATACCTTTNTCCACCTCAACTTTNTAATCCTCCATATTNCCACTTTGTTGATCACCTCTGAATATTTTAAAATTTCTTAAACTCATTTTTATTTTGTATTCCCCTCTAACGACACTTCCTTCTCGAGCTCATCAATGCTTAATTCAGCAATTCTTTTTAATTCAGGATCGGGTTCTTCGCGTAATGTTTTTTGTGCGATCATTTTTCCATCATCTGATTTACTTATAACAACATTGTACTTTAACCATTCATCGCTTTCTCCTTCAAAATCGACCCTTGTATGTGCACCACGGCTTTCTTCACGCATTCGTGCAGCACGCGCAACAGACTCAGCAGTAACTAGTAAATTTCTTAAAGAAATGGCTTGNTGCCAACCAGGATTAAATTGACATGCACCATCAGCTTTTACATTTTTGAATTTTTCCCATAAANTTGANAGACCATCTATTCCTTTNGATAATAATTCATCNGTACGAACAATTCCCACGTTATCTTGCATTAANTCTTGTAATTCTTCATGAATTAAATAAGGATTTTCTCCATTTTCACGATTTAAAATATCTGTTGCTGTACGAATCGCTTTTTCAACAACNNCATTATTTAGGGTTTTNTTATTTTTAAGTGATTTNATATAGTTTACGGCACCAGAACCAGCTAGTTTACCACAAACTAATAAATCAGAAAGTGAATTTCCACCTAATCTATTTGCCCCATGAACACCGGCCGCACACTCTCCGCATGCAAATAAACCAGGCACCTTAGTCATCTGAGTATCCGCATCAACTTTAACCCCACCCATAAAATAGTGTAGGGTTGGGCCCACCTCCATTGATTCCTTGGTAATATCAAGTTCAGCTAACACATTAAACTGATGATACATAGATGGCAGTTTACGCTTAATATCTTCAGCATTTCTTCTGTTAGCTATATCTAAAAAAGCACCTCCATGAGGAGATCCTCTCCCAGCTTTTACTTCTTTACGAATTGCGCGCGCAACAACATCTCGTGTTAGTAACTCTGGTGGTCTCCTTGCGTCCTTATCACCCGCAAGCCAACGGTCTGCTTCTTCTTCAGTGTCCGCAGTTTCAGCTGCAAATCGATTAGGAATATTATCATACATGAACCTTTTGTTTTCACTATTAACCAAAATCCCACCTTCACCACGAACCCCCTCTGTCACTAACGTTCCTCTTACTGATGGAGGCCAAACCATACCCGTAGGATGAAATTGAGTAAATTCCATATCCATTAATTCAGCACCCGCATCATAGGCCATTCCATAGCCATCACCAGTATATTCCCATGAGTTTGATGTAATTTTCCAGGCTTTACCACCCCCACCCGTTGCTAAAATAACAGCATTACATTTAAATATTATAAACTCTCCGCTGTCACGCCACATTCCAACCATTCCACTAATTGAATCCCCATCTTTTATTAAATCCAAACCAGTACATTCCATATATATATCAATCCCTTGGTGAATCCCATGATCTTGAAGTGTGCGAATTATTTCAAGACCTGTTCGATCACCTACATGCGCTAGTCTGGGATATCTATGCCCCCCAAAATTTCTTTGATTGATTAACCCTTTTTTTGTACGGTCAAAAACAGCACCCCATTCTTCAAGTTCTCTTACACGTTCAGGAGCTTCGCGAGCATGTAGTTCNGCCATTCTCCAGTTGTTTAGAAACTTACCTCCTCGCATTGTATCACGAAAATGCACCTTCCAATGGTCACGATCATCTACATTCCCTAGAGAAGCTGCAACACCACCCTCAGCCATTACAGTATGTGCTTTNCCNAATAGAGATTTACAAACTAGNCCAGTACTAAGACCTTGCATTGAGCATTCAATNGCAGCNCGNAGNCCGGCACCACCAGCACCAAGTACAATAACATCATGTTCTACAGTTTTGATTTCAGAAATATTCATTAATTATTCCAAGTNTTAATATCAATCCANTGACCNCTTGCAACCATCCTAATATAAATATCAGTAAATGCAACCCAGATCATACTTATCCATGCCCACATCATATGTCGACCATTTAACCAACTAACNCCTTTCCAAACTTTATAACGAAAGGTTGGTTTACCATTTGGGCAGGTAAAACAATCTTTATTTCCTCCTGTTAAATGTCTAAACGCATGGCAACCAAATGTATATCCAGCTAATAGAATTGGATTAATAGTTAAAATGAGAGTTCCAACACCTACACCAAATACTCCATTTTGAAAAAATGATAAAATTGCATCATAGCTTAAAATAAAAATGATAGCTATAGCCAAATAGAGTGTAAAACGATGTAAATTTTGNAATATAAGGAGAGCAGTTTCACCTTTATANTTTTTATTTNTAATACCNTTAACTGAACATCCAGGTGGGCTCATGAAATAAGCCCTATAATAAAACTTTCTATAATAATAACAAGTCATTCTAAANGAAAGAGGTCCAGCNAGAATTAATATTGCAGGNGANGCTGGAATTAATTTGGGCCACCATGATGGCCANGANCCAAACCAAGCATGNTCAANTGGTGCNCCACCANNAACNGCTTCTTTAACAAAAATCAAAGGAGAATAAAAAGGAGATAAATANCCACCAAAACCGCCATGTCCATTACTCCACCAATAATTATTTGCCTGGAACATTGCCCAGGTTGTATAAATAACAAAACATAAAAAGCCCAATCCGGTCCATAGTGGNTCTATCCACCATCTGTCAGATCGTTCATTGGATAANAATCCCCGACTTTTAGCGTGTGTATTATTTGTCATTTAAATATAAATAACGATGTNGAATTTAATATTNATTAGGAAATTTTTTGATTGTTTTTTAAATACGNCCAGCNAACTNTGCNCCNAGGTGGGAACCATAAAATAATANTCCTACATTNANCAAACCTGCAATTAGATATATTAAAATTNATTTTTTAGAATTGAAAAGNTTTNTTTNTNTTGTTCNCCAAATNAATAATAATAAAAAACCTAAAACNGAAANAATTTGCATCCAACTNTGNTTTTCCCAAAATGGNGAGACATCATTAAAGTGACCAATTAAATTATCATCAATAAATCCAGTNATTATAGCAAAAAAAGAGGAAATAAGAGCNAATAACATAACCCACCANGATGNTACNAATAATTCATTTTTNNTGTAAATAATTGAAATANAGTCAAATAGCACNGCTGATGAAAATAAAGCAATTGGNAAATGAATGACCAATGGATGTAAATCAAGGAGCATGTTTGCTAAGATTTATTCCAGCCCAAACACTTATAGACCACAATANCCATAATANAATTGTTACATAAACAAANGGNGATGANGGTATAAATATNAATTCAAGCGTTGATATTCCTATTAAAGTNAATAAAGTAATCAACTGTGAAAATCCGCGAGCCATTTTTGTNCCNAGACGAGTTACGATTGTGAANGCTAAAATTAATAGACCTAATGATGTAACCCACACACCAAAAAAACGATAAAGAAGCGTCAAATATTTAGGAAGATTTCTATTAATTGGTTCAGAAAAAAGACTCGAATAAGACTCATCTAATAAAATGACGTTAGCACTTTTATCTAGCATCCATGGNTCNGGAACNAATAGCCAAANNANACCAAGTAGAAACGCCATNAATCCTATAATTAAAAANGGTACCATGGTTAGATTATGTAATAATTTTGAGTTCATAATGATTAATTGGTTATTGAATCTAAGTCAAATCTAATAGAAAACTATTTAAAGAAAGACCAGATCTAGCAAATCTTTTCTGAATACTAAGTGTATTTGGCCCATCATTTAAAAACTGACTCAGAGTAGATTCTAATAATTTTCTTTCGTTTTTTATATTTAAGAAAGAGCATCTTTCATCTAGTCCTTGTAGAGCTAAATCTGAAAGAATTTCAAGCCATTCACCAACATTTTTCCCTTCAGGGCCAATCTTTTCAAATGAAATATCGTTAGCTAAATCAATTAATGCTATACGGTCTTTTTTGGACCAATTTTTGATAATTTCAAAAAGAGATTGGCGAGTATTTTTTGCTGTTAGCAATCCAACAATAAATGCCACCGGCGCTAACTCTTGACCCTTTAATGGCCGATCACCAGATCTTATTTCTAATACTGTTTTATATCTAACATTAGTAAATGATTGATGTAACGCAGATAGAATATTACTAT
>PASX01000030.1 GCA_002713455.1 Fidelibacterota bacterium | reverse complement strand
AAATAAAACATCATCAGTTAAATCATAAGTAGGATTTCCATAGAGGAGAGATGTTGAACCATCAAGAATAAAATCAATTTTCTTTGCTGCTGCAATTTTATCAACTGCTCTTTTAACTTTAGATAAGATATCAAATTCTAATTGTGCTTGACGTCTATAAAGTTCTCCCTCTGGACCAACCATTGTAACTTGAAACTTCTGGATGTTCTGCTCACGTGAAATAATCTCAGCTTCTTTCTCTTTTCTCCACTCAGGACTACTCATTAATCGTTGTGTTTCAAAAGCTTTTTTAATGCTGTCTAACTCAACAATCATTATGTTATATTGAGCATTTACCTGACGGTATTCCAATTGAAGCTGCGCTTCTGCATCCTTGAATTCTTCATACTCAGCACGAATTCTATCTGATTGAACAAATCCAATATTATTTTGTGCAATCATAGTGATTGGCAACATTATTGTTAATAAACTTATAAATGTGATTATTTTTCGAATCACAATAGCCTCCTTGATTTAATTTTTTTATCTTCCAAAAATAATTGTGTATTCCCAGCCTTGAGGATTTCCATCCCCACTTATATCGTCAAAACCATATCCCATATCGAATCCAAGTTGTCCTATCATTGGCATAAAAAATCTAATTCCAACTCCTGCAGATCTCTTTAAATCAATTGCATTTCTCCTTGGGAATCCCAAAGATTGCATTAATTGAGTATCATTCCAAACTCCTCCAGCTTCAGCAAATAACATCGCGTAAACTACTGGATTCTCTGAGAAAGGAAACCTGAATTCATTAGTGTATTTAACAAGAGTATTACCACCAATGCCTCTACCTTGAGATGTTAATGGACCTATTGAATTATCAGGGTATCCTCTAAGCATCGTACCATAAGGTATTCCATTTCCACCCATAATAAAGCGTTCATACGGTGAAATATAGGAAAATTTTCCATCACCAACATTCAACATTCTTATATTTCCAATTTTTAGTTGACTTGTTAAAACAAATTTCCAAAAAGTAGGGGTATACCAATCTAAAGTTAGTACATGCTTGTGATAATTTTCNTCTCCACCTAATACTCCACCTGAAAATGTTGAAACTANTGTTGCAGTTGAACCTTGTGTGGGAAATTCAGCCCTATCTCTGCTATCACGTGATATTATTTGAGATATTTGAATTCCAGTTGTTGTTCTAATATTACCAATNTAATCNGTTAAAACNTCCTCATCACCCATATACTCTCTTTGCTGAATTGTCAATTCCCAACGAGCNCTAAAATAATCATCTGGCCATTTCATCCTACGTCCCCACTGTATAGATCCTCCTCTAGAAAGCATATCAAATGGATAAAANTAATATGAATTACCTTGACCTCTAAATGTATAAAANAGTGAAAATCCAATCCGATTTGGCGTATCTCTNAACATNGGGTCTGCAAATCTAATATGAAAACTCTCATATTTACCTGGTGTACCGTAATTATTATACAAACCAACTTGCTGTTGAGTGCCAATATCAAAACCTAATGAAAGAATCTGTCCCATACCTAAAAAATTATTGAATTCAAGATTCATACCACCTGTCATTCCATAAATCCCAGTAAATCCAATGTTAGCACTTGCTCTATCNGATGATTTTTCACTTAGAGTAATATCAAGGTCAATTTCATCTTCATCAACTGGGACTACATTTGGACTTAGTGATGTAGGNTCAAAATAATTTAAAACATGTAACTTTTGCATACTTCTCATCATTAGTGTTCTNCGAAATAAATCTCCAGGNAAAACATCTAATTCTCTTCGAATTACATTTTCACGTGTTTTNTCATTTCCATAAATATTAATATTTCTGATATACACTTGATTGTTTTCTGTTATAGAAAAATGTACATCTAATGAATCATCTCCNGCGGGNGTAAATGAAGGTTCAATACTACTATATAAATATCCCCTATCCATATATAAGCTCTGTACATTTTGATATACAGCCTCTTCAAATACAGATTTACTATATCCATCGCCAATATTTAAATTTAGTGTTTCATCTAAAATTTCAGTTTCATANAGGGAGTTTCCTTCCCATGTAAAATTTCTATACTTATATTTATTTCCTTCTTCTAAATCAATTTTAACTACAAGNCCTTTTTTGTTTGGCTCATAGTATACAGTATCGGATAATATAGTAAAATCTCTATATCCTTCATCTTGGTAGAACTTTTTAAGCTCATCTAAATCAGCTTCAAANTTTTTATAATCATATGCTGAGGCCCAAAATCTCCNCCANGTGCGAATTTTTGTATCTTTCATTTGCCAGCGAATTTTAGAACTACTAAGTTTATTTCTTATAACTTTAGGAATTGGAATCCATGATTTTGTGGATAACCATCCAAAGTTATTTTCTTGTCCAGAAAAAACTATATCTTTTATTTTTAGTTTTTTACCTTCATCTATAGTAAATATAATGTCATTTTTTTGATTTTCACCTGANCCAACAATTTTTGATTCTGCTTCAATANTTGCGAGAAAATAACCATCTTCTAAATATAGTTTTTTCATCTGATTAATTGCATCAGTAGTAAAGTTAGGTTTAATTCTCATTCCTCGACGGTAAGATAATTCTTCTTCAAACTTTTTATCTTTAAGTTTCTTATTNCCACTAAAAATAACATCTCCTAAAACTGGTGATTCTTTAACTTCAATGGTTATTAAAATTCCTTCTGGAGTTTCACCATCAAAATGGATTAATACATTATTGAATACCCCTAAATCCCATAGTCTCTTAACTGCTCGACGAAAATCTTCTGCTGAAACTTTTTGTCCATTTTTTAGTCCTGAGGTATATAATATCATATTATCACTGGTTGCTGCATTCCCATCAATATTAATTTGCTTTAAAGTAAATGATGGCGGAGCTTGTGAAAAAACAAATCCAGCGAAAGTAAAAATAATTATTTTCTTTATCATGAAATTTGTTCGTCTGTTTTACCAAAACGACGTTGTCGCATTTGATAATCAATTATACTGTTGAGTAATTCCTTTTCTCTAAAATCTGGCCAGTGAATATCTGTCATATAAAATTCTGTATATGCAGATTGCCATAACAAAAAGTTACTAATTCTATTTTCTCCCCCAGTTCGAATTAATAAATCTGGGTCAGGTATCTTAGAAGTATATAATTCTTGAGTGATCATATTTTCTGAAATATCATTTATATTTATTTCTTTATCTTTAAATCTATCTACAATACGACGTATAGCCATTAATAGTTCCTGCCGACTTCCATAGCTTAAAGCAAGTATTAAATTTAACCCTGTATTACCTTTTGTCTTATTAATTCCTTCTACTATTTCTTTATGAGATTTCACAGGTAATTTATCTAATTCACCAATAGCNGATAACCGAACATTATTTTTATGAAGATTATTTATTTCTTTTTTTATTGTTAAAAAAAGAAGATTCATTATTGATGAAACTTCTGATTCAGGCCTAGTCCAATTTTCACTCGAAAACGTGTATAAAGTAAGATATTGAATTCCAATTTCACCACATACTCTTACAATTTCACGAACAGAATTGATTCCTTCTTTATGTCCAGAAATACGTTGGAAACTATGTGATTTAGCCCAACGACCATTTCCATCCATAATAATTGCAATATGTTTAGGTAAATCGCCATGTTTTTCAACTTGTTTTCTGAGTTTTTTAGACATAAAAAATCTATTCGAAACTATAACTAAAATAAAAGGTGTTAAAAATACTCTTTTAGAAAAATTTAATCAAATTATTATTCGGAATATTCATATAATTCAGCTGTATGATGATCAAATGGTTTAATATGATCAGGTACTAAAATTCCTTTATACTCAGACTTACATTTATAGCATTCTACAGAATCTTTTACTCGATTATATAATAAATAATCTACTAACGATAATAACAATAGACTTATTCCATAGGTCCAAGGAACAAAGATTGCACCAATAAGTATAATTAAACATCCAATTGCTTGGTTAAAATCTTTTTTCTTATATAGATCTTTACATCCACAAATTGGACATATATCAAAAGTCAATTCATTATTAAAATATTTTGGAGAATGACATTCTTCACAACTAAGCGCATCTAAAAATATTTTTGATTTTTTACAGATTTCACAATCAATTTTTTTCAAACTATAAACCCATACTGAACTAAATAATATTTAAAAATTAAGTCACTGAATAAAATTGAAACGATTGATACATAAAGCAATCCTGTAGCACTCTGCGTTGCCTGAAGTTTTAATGTACGTATTACAAAAATATTTAATATAATAGGAAAGATGTTACCTATAAAGAAAGCAATCCCTAATAAAAATCCTTCAAATTGAAATAAAAATGACCAAAGATTGTAGCTTATACCATAGCTGTTAATAAAATTATTATTAAAAAAATAAATACTATCCCACAAAATTCTAATTGATAGAAAAAAAGAAAGTGTGAGTGTCGCTCTTTTTAATAAAAAAATAGGTAAATCAATAACATTCAAATACCAATGCCCAAGTATCATAGAAAAAAACACAGTTGCGGTAATTGCTGAATTCAGTAGTGATATCAAGAGCGCACCATCAGAATTTAGACTTGGAATAAGGTTTGGCAATATAAATCTCAATGATATAAAACCAATAAAACTTATAATGGATATAATAAAATTATTAGCTTGTTTTGAGTTCCAATATATTGCTGTCAATGACATTAACATTACGAACCAAATTATTAAATATATTTCTGAAAATAAATTCGTAGATAANGAATGATAACCAATTACACCAATTGCTCCAACAATGCAACACTTACCAAGATTAAATCTATAAAAACCCTTATCAATTTGGTTCGAAGGTGTTATAAATAATAGCAAAGGATACACCATTGCATATCCTAAAAAAATAAGAACAATAGTCTCTGTAAAATAAGTAAACATTAATCAATGATATCCCATACTTTCTCGGCAACTTGCTTATATTGCTTAGTTACATGTGAATTAGGATTATTTTCTATAATTGGTCTACCAATATCAGTTGCTTCCATAATTTCCTGAGATATAGGGATTTCTGCCAATAATGGAACATCGAGTCTTTCACTTTCTTTCTTGCCACCACCTTTTTTAAATAAGTCTATTCTAAAAGCAAAACTTCCATTTTTTTTGATATCAATATGCTGACCTTCAATTGTCAGATTACTTGTATTTTCAACTTCTCCTTCAATAAATAATCCAGACATATTTTCTATAACACCCAAAATAGGAGTTTGTACTTTCTTAAACATATCTGCTCCTTTTTTTACATCTGCAAGAGCAAGATCTTGTGGAGTTGTCACAATAATTGCACCATCTATCTTTAATTTTTGTGTTAGTGTTAACTGTACATCTCCAGTCCCTGGCGGAAGATCTAGAACTAGTAAATCTAAATCTCCCCATACAACATCACGAAAAAATTGTTCTGTCATTCTAGCGACTAATGGGCCTCTCCAAATAACGGGAGTTTGATTTCCACTTATAAACCCAAAGCTCATAACCTTCATTCCTAAATGCTCTAATGGAATAAGTTTACGATCTTGTGTTAAATCAGGTTGTTCATCAATTCCTAAAATAATTGGTAATGATGGACCATAAATATCTAAATCTAGTAGACCTACACTAAGTCCCATATTTTTGAACGAGAGCGCCAAATTAGTAGCTACAGTTGATTTTCCAACTCCTCCTTTCCCACTAGCTACAGCTAGTACATGTTTTACTCTATCCAATGGTTGGGCAGGTTGGTCACTNGAGGATTGAGGCGCTGAAGATTGTGGCTGCTGATCTGTCCCTTCTTCAATCGTAATATTTATTTTTGTAAATGCGCTTGACTCCTCTAAAGTGTCATTAATTTTTTTTACTATATCCTGTTTTTTACCTTCTTGTTGAGTTTTAATCTGTAAAATTATTGATACCGAATCATCATCGATGATTATATCACGTACCATTCCAAATGAAACAATATCTCTGCTAAATCCAGGATACTGTATGGTTTTTAGTAGTTCAAGAACTTTATCTTTATTCATTAGTTTATACAAAAAAAACGGCCGTTGTTNACAACGACCGTTTTTCAATAGTTATCTTATTTTTTATTATCCCGAAAAATCTCTTCCAAACCAATCATAGTTAATTTTAGTAAATTTACTCCATTCTTCTGGAACTTCACTCTCTTCAAAAATAGCCTCAACAGGACATTCAGGTTCACATGCTCCACAATCNATACATTCTTCTGGGTCTATATATAGTTGTTTGCCATCGGGATCAAAACCATCAGCCTTTGCTTCAGCCCCAGCACCTTTTTTATCATCAGGTCCATGTATACAATCAACAGGGCAAACTTCTACACATGCAGTATCACAAGTNCCTACACANGGTTCTGCTATAATGTATGTCATCATTATCTCCTAATTTGTTTTCAAAGCGTTATGAAAATTATAACACTTTTACCATTTTAAAAAAAACCTTTTATGATTGGCTGAAAAATTATATTCCTCTTAAGTTCCGCAGTAAAATTTTTATAAAAAANATGGCAAAAGAATATAATTACGATCACTATAAAACGGTTCCTGAACCTGCAGATAAAGTCAATTACAAGAAGAAAAAGCCTAAATTGATTGCAGTAGTTGATGAAGATAATTGCACGGGGTGTCAAGTCTGTGTCCCCTTTTGCCCTGTTGATTGCATTGAACCAGTTCCCGTTGAAAAGTATGGAACGCCCATTCCNCCTGTACAGGTACGACATGATGAATGTATAGGTTGCCAAATTTGTGCGAAGGCCTGCACTAANCTCACATGGGATGCTATCAGAATGATCAAGACTGAAGAATTTGAAGAAACATATGATATTGAACTTACCGGCTAAGTAAAATTTCTAGGTCATTAACTTATTAGTTAAAAAATCTTCGATTTCTTTAATCATAAATTCACCCTTAACTATTCCAATATTTTCAATATTTCCATTTTTTATTATAATATGGAAAGGTGTTCCCCATTTTCTTAAATCATTATTTTTTTTTCTAAATTGAGTAAATAATAATTTATCAAGACTGTCTTCTTGTTTTTCAATTAACTCTCCATAAAAAATATTCATTTTTAATCTNTATGATTTCACAAANCTCATTGATTTTTTTATTTCTGAATAATTCATNACCACCNNCATTTCAANACTTAATNTAGAAAATTTGCGATACAGNTCTCTTANAGNNATTGCCTCATANTGACAATTTGGACACCACTCAGCTAAATATGATATAATATTTATTTTATGATTTTCTCCACTCAGNGATTCCATGATTCCAGGTAATGAATTTAAAGTCATATCTGATTTAGGCATATTAATCCAATCGATATNTTGATATTCATGAGGTTTATCCATATTGCTTGTANTCTACAATCAAAATAATAACTAATAACGTAAATAAACACATGTTACGATAAAAACTGAATTTCTGTTGATTCTTTTTATCCTCCATCTTTTTATGAATTAACATAGCCCTAGATACATGACTAAAGGATACTGCTANTAAACCTATTATTATTTTTAATTGTATCCATCCAAAACTTAACCAATATGTTTGATCTATTGTCATTAGAACTCCAGTTAAAGGGATAAAAAAAGATGCTGGCATTTCAACTTTACTAATTAAATCAAGAATTAGCTTAAGATCGGNCTTNTCTTGTTTTGACCAAATAATTGAAATTGTTAATGCTGTTCCAAACCATGCTGACATACCTATTACATGTAGTAACTTTAATATTGAATAGTAGGATAATATATTGTCCATAATATTTTTTTAGTAATTAAAATACTTCTTTTAAATTNACTTGGCTTAAGTCATCAACTACAATTGTTGCATTTGATTTTTCTAGCAAATTCTTTTTATCAGGCCTCCTTGAGACTATAATCGATTTGGCACCATTTTTTGAGGCGGCTTCTGCATCTGATTCAGTATCNCCTATCAAGATAATATCTTTGAATCGAAATGACTCATTTAATATATCCCACGCTTTTTCTCTTGCTAGCCAAACCAGATCAGATCTTGCCCTTGCATCACCACCATAAACACCAAAGNCAAATTTTNCCCATAAATTAAATTTTTTGAGTTTAATTTTTGCTGCTTCTTTGATATTTCCAGTTAATAGTCCATAAGANTATTTGTTNTTTATTACTATATCTAACAATTTGATTGTATCTTTATAAACGAATGGTTTTTTAGATTCCTCAAACAACAATTTTAGTTTTTTAATATATATGTTAAGAACTTTATCTACTGTTTCATTCAAGTTTGTTTTACAATCTATTTTANGTAATGCATTTTCTATAATTAATAAATCTGTTGAGCCAGCTACATCTTCATATTTTAAATTTGGTGATTTTCCAAATTGATCTATTAATATTTTATCTAATAATTTTCTTGCAATATTACTTGGCGATATAAGTGTGCCATCAATATCGAAAAGGAAGAGTTTTTTCATAATTAATCTTTATTTAAATCTTNATTTTCTAACAATTCAGCAATTTTAGTTTTAACTAAGGAGCTTAAATCTTCTACATTTAGGTTTGCATATGCATTTTTAGGTATTGGTTCACCAAAAATTGTAATTAATGAGCCTGGTTTTATTCTCCAATCTGTTACTTTTTTTGCNTTATATGCTCCAATTAAAGCAACTGGTATAATTGTAACTCCTGTATTTTTTGCTACATGAAATGCGCCTTTTTTAAATTTGCCTAATTTTCCATTCAGTGTTCGAGTACCTTCTGGCGCTATCATTGTTGAAGTNCCATTTTTAATTGCTAATTCNAGTTTTGATAAACTTCCAATAGCNGATTTAATNTTTCCTCTTTCTATTGGTATGACGCCATATCTTTTAGCCAAGAATCCCCATACAGGATAAGAAAATTGGAATTTTGCTCCAACTCCCGTGCAATAATGATTAACTCCTCCAATAATCATAAATGCATCAAATAATGATGCATGNTTTATTAAATATAAATATGGTCCATTTTTCTTATTTGGAACTTGTCCCTTTACTTTAAACCACTGCCCTCCGGAGAGCATGATTATTCTAGAAATAATTTTTGCCAATCCATGTAGTTTATATGGCGGGAATAATAATAAAGCAATCGTATAAATAAGGGCCCCAAATAGAAAAAATATTCCAGCAATTGGCCAAATAATTANTGATATTAGTGTCTTAGTCATTAATTATTCCTATAGTATTAAATAGCTTATGATTTGCTTTAGAAAATGTATAATTATTGATTTCATCTATTTTAANCCACTTACTGTTTTTTACATTAATGTTTGTTGGCTGACATTCAATTAGTGTAATTGTGATTTTATAATGAGAATAAGTATGTTTAATTGTTCCAATTTTATTTATTTTTTCAATTTTACATCCTAATGATTCTTTAGTGTATTTTTCAAAAATAGAAATTGAATCACTTTTCTTATTTNTTTCAACCACAGGCAACTCCCAAAGTCCTGCTAACAAACCCTCTGATGGGCGCTTTTGAATCAGTATATGTTTGCCTTCTGAAATATATCCTGAAACATAATGCTTAGTTGGGATTTTTTTTCTTTTCTGTCGTTCAGGATATTGAGTGGGATCATACGATGAAGTTCCCTTACATGAAGTTTCTAATGGACATAAAGAACAAAATACAGTTGTTGGTTTACAAATTAAACTGCCAATATCCATTAAAGCTTGATTAATATCACCTGGTCGCTCATTTATCATAATTTTTAATTTATTTTCAATTTTAACAAGATTTCTTTTTGAAATTTTTCTAATTCTCAAATAGCGAGATAGTACACGCTTAAGATTACCATCAATAGCAGGGTATTTATGATTATATGCAATAGACATAACGGCTGAGGCAATATATTTACCAACACCAGGTAGCGAAATAAATAAATCATACTGATCAGGAACAACTCCACCAAAATTAGTAACAACATATTTTGATGCCTGATGAAAATTCCTACATCGAGAATAATATCCTAAACCTTCCCAAAACTTTAATAATTCATCTAAATTAGCTTCTGCAACAGATTGAACTGTTGGATATTTTTCAATCCAATCGTTATAATAGGGTATTACCACACTAACCTGGGTCTGCTGTAACATAACTTCAGACAACCAAATCATGTATGGATCATTGGTTTTACGCCATGGTAATATTCTTTTATTTAAATCGTACCAATTTAATAAATGTTGATATTTATTTGTATTATGCAATTATTTATTTAAAAAATATTTTGATACTATCCAATGAAATGATGAAAGGCTCTTTTTCAATTCTTCTTGATCTTCTAATCTGGTATTCCTGAATAGTTTGCTGACGAAAGAATCAATTTCGTCCTCGATTTTAAATTGAAGCAATTCACCTTTTTTTGTAACTGAAATGATATGTGATCGTCTATCTTGAGAGCTTCTATTTTTTTGAACAATGCCTTTTTTCATCAAAATATCAATCAATCGTGTTAATGTACTATTATCTACTCCTATTTTAATTGAAAGCGTTGTCATGTCTATACCGTCTATTGGAATGGATGATATCAGTATGATTTGCGAAAGAGTTAAATCAAGTTTTTTGAATTGGGTTCTAAATAAAGATTGAAGATCTATTAGAAATTGTTTTAATAATTCTCCAAATTCCATAGTTGTATATTACAAATATATTTTTTTAATACAAACAACCTTAGTTGACTTGTGCTCCATTCTC
Source organism: Fidelibacterota bacterium (assembly GCA_002713455.1). GTDB lineage: Bacteria > Fidelibacterota > Marinisomatia > Marinisomatales > TCS55. The sequence continues at coordinate 16,699 of PASX01000030.1, read as the reverse complement.
GATTTTTTTGTCTGGCTGAAGTAGTACTACATTAGAGCTGTCGTCATCTACCCCAAGGACTAACACTTCAGAAACAAATTTACCTATATTTTTCTTACCTAAATTCATAATAGCTATTACTTGGATACCTTCTAATTCATCTATTTCATAATTTTGTGTTATCTGGGCACTTGACCATTTCTTGCCATATTCTCCAAAGTCTATATATAATTTATACGCTGCTTTTTTTGCTTCGAAGAATTCTTCAGCTTTAACTATTGTTCCAACAATAAGCTTAACTTTATTAAACTGATCAATACTTATTTTATTTTCTTTCATCTAATTTGGTAAACTCCATAATAGTTCTGCGTGATTCTTGTATATTGTAATTAGTGAATCGAATTCGTTTTGATTTATGTTGTGCCCCACAAATCGTTTATGGTCTGATTGATACTCACCCATGACATACCACTGACCAGTAATTAATAATTCATCTTCTCTATAAATTGTTATGGGATCTTGACCATTTGAGCCAGTAGTAGGACCATACATTGAAATTTTATTAACAATTCCATCATTTTCAAACCATGTTGAATCTGTTTCAGAGCCATCTGAAAAGTATGCTTTTTTCATACCCATAAGCCTTGAATTCGCCCTTATTATAAATGACATTGATTTATCTGGTATATATCTCCCAGATGTAGAATCAAGGACTGTGTTGCTTGTAACAAATGAAAAATAATATATATCTGGATTTGCGGTACACATAGTATTTAAATCTCTTGCCCCCTGGACGCTAAGATCCCATGATATAATATTCTTAGTTCCCCATGCAGGATGTTTTTGTATTCGTTTAAAATATTTACCCCATGTCTCTTTTGTGTTTCTTCTAAAACCCCATTGATCCAAATCAAAACTATAAAATGAATTACCTGCCACTGCAGCTACAGCAATAAAATCTTGTAAAAAAGGTATACCAGAGGTAACAATATCAGAAAGTGTAGTCCCATTGTGTGGAGCGGAGATTCCAGTAATTGACTTTATCCAATTATTATGCACATTCCCTAATAAGTCACTTTTTTCTTTAATATTTCTTTCATCAACAACACTTGTACGTAATAAATAATCCAACATCCTAATTGTCTGACCGCCTGTACTATGACCAATCAAATGAATAGGGTTTTCTTCATCCCATTGAGGATATATTCCTTTATAAACTTTACCTTTAGGTTTTTGAATCAATCCAAATGATTTTGAATGGCCCCTACCATAATCAATCTGGCCACCTTTTATTTGATAAAATAACTCTACAGCTCTATCCCAATTTGATGAAATAGGCCCAACATTTGATGTATAAACTTCAAAACCATTTTTTGTTAGCTCATTTTCAATATCATTTTTACCGCCCCAATACCTATAGGAACCCATTTCATCTCTCCCCCAACCCATAAATCCATGTACAAGTATAATCGGATGTTGATTTTGCCCAAAACTTTTTGATAACATTAAAATACAATAAAATGTTAGATAAAAAAAATTTCTGAATTTCATAAAAACTAAATGGATGTTATTCGTAGTACCAACCAAATAATATCATCATTTCATCTGTTGATCTGAATCCAAATGTAACGGCTTCATTTAACGGATTGTCATAGGTGGTGATTATTTGCAAACCTTCACCCGAATTTAATTTTATAGGAGGATCATAGCTCATAATTGGTGGATGTTGCCAGTCATCAGTCCAATAAACCAACTCACCATCCCTAGTGCCGCCTTTGATTATTACAGAAAACTCCTTCATTTTCTCATGTGCATGAGAAAATAATTGGCCAACATAAATAGATTTATTAGTATAAAATGATTTATTCAATGTGGTAATTTTTTTAGGTGGTAAAAATATATTTTGATTGCTCCAATTTATTACTTTTGCTTCATGTAACACTTCAGATTTATCTACAGTATGTATGTTTGTATATACCTCACCAATCATTATGGAATCAGTACGATTTACATAATGCGAATTTTGATCAAGACCAAAATTAGAATCCAATCTAAACGCAACGCCTGGAGGTAGCTTATAATCCATTCTTGGCCATTGGGTTCCATTAAAAAATTCATGATACTGCATGGACCGAAGTGTTTGGATATTGTATACCCCATTTTCATATCTAAGCTCACGTGGCACATCAAATTCAGGAAGATCAGATGGATTTATATTTTTAATAAATGAATATAAAATAAAATGATGACTCCCAGGCCTCATCTCAATTTGAATTCTATTAGCATATATATCTTCAGAAACATCTAAGTTAGTATATTGAAAAAACTCTCTTTCGAAATTTGGCATAACCTCAAATGGCTTCAAATGTAATTGAATCCCCTTCTTTGGCGGCTTAAGTGGAGTAAATTCTGGCGGTGAATATTTATTTGAATCAAGTAATAATTCTTCTGTAGCAACCACTCCTTCTTCTGGAGCGCCAGCTTCTATCCACGCACGAACAAACTGCAACTGTCCGTCTGTTAAAAAATTTTGTCCAGGTGGCATCATTTGTCCATATTCAGGATGATCGCTTAAAAAATGTTCTCTATCATAAGCATTTATTTTTTCCCACAAATAACTTTTACTTAAGCCTTTCATTCCACCTTCTGTGCTAACAATAACTAGTCCATCTTTTTTTGCTGCTATATTTTTTGGAGATACTCCTACCAATTGACTATAGGAATTTTTTTTACTTAAATCCAAGCCAGATTGCTTTGTCATCGTGGATCCAGAGACATGACAATTTATGCAACTAGTATTTAAGATTTTTTCTTGGATAGTCCCCCAGGTAGATTCTTGTGTATTTTCAACCTCAGCACAACCCGAAAAAATAAACAATATAATAAATAATCTAAGATAATGTTTCATTCTTCAGTTTTAATTTGGGTATAAAGTTAACTGAAGTACAATTACTATTAAATTATAACTATCAAAAAAACATAGGTTCATTTTATGAAAATTAAAAGAACCCCATGAAAAAGAATTTCTTTTAGCTTAATGTATCTACAATATGATTGATTATTCTATATGGGTCAGCATTTGAGGCTGGTCGACGATCCTCTAAATACCCATTCCAATTATGCTCAACAGTGTGTATCGGGATACGAATACTTGCCCCCCTATCACTAATGCCATATGAAAATTTATCAATACTCTGCGTTTCATGAAGTCCAGTTAATCGCTTGTCATTATCTGAACCATAGGCGTCTATCGCATCATCATGAACCTTACCTAATTTTTCACATAATGAAGTATAGAGACTTTCACTACCTTTTGTTCTCATTTCATCATTAGAAAAATTTGTGTGCATTCCAGACCCATTCCAGTCACCTGTTTTTGGTTTAGGATGGATATTTACACCTACACCAAAATCTTCCGCAATTTTATATAATAAGTATCTGCTTACCCATAAATCGTCAGCTGCTTTAATACCCTTCCCAAGGCATTGATATTCCCACTGCCCAAGAGCTACTTCAGCATTTGTTCCTGTTAATTCAATCCCAGCTTCAAGACAGGCTTCTAAATGCAACTCCGAGATTTCTCTACCTTCAACATTTGAAGCACCTACACCACAATAATAATCTCCTTGAGGCCTTGGCTCACCATTTTCCCAGCCTAATGGCTCTCCTTTTTCATCAGTAAAAAAATATTCTTGTTCAAATCCAAACCACCACTCATCAGTCACTATTTTTGCAGCCGCAGCCCTCATATTTGAAATATGAGTTTCATGGTCACCATTTTGCACTTCACACATAATCAGGCTATCAGCAAATAATGGCCCATCATATGTTTGGACAGGTAATAATATGCAATCTGAACTACCGCCTTCAGCTTGCTGAGTTGAAGAACCATCGAAAGACCATGATGGCGGCGTTTCATCTTTTGTTACTTTTATTTTACTACGAAGTGATGGCTCTGGCTGATATCCGTCAAGCCATATATATTCTAGAACTTTCATATCTGACATTTATAATTCTCCTAAAAAAATTAATCATTTAATTTTCTTTAACTAACTATAAATGAATTACTTTTTTGAGATTATAGTCAAATTCATCGAATAGTATAGCTAACAATGATGGACTTTAATAAATTTATAATAATAAAGTAAATAAATAAATATATTAGGTATAATTTGCTAATTCCTTTAATATATTAAGATCTATGGTTGTTTCTTCTTTATAAGTTGAAAGAACTAAATTGGATTGCGTTCTAGATACTCCAGGCCAATTCTGTATCTTGTATAATAAATCTTCTAAGGCTTGGGAATTTTTTACTCTGACCTTCAAAATATGTGAGCCACTACCTGTGATTGAATGACATTCCATTACTGCTATACAATTATTTGCGCTCTCTACAAATTTATCATAATGATCGGAGTGCTCACTTACAATAAATACATAAGCAGTAAGGTCAAGGCCAGACTTTTTATGATTTAGAATTGCTACAAATCGTTCAATAATTCCCTTATCTGTCAATTTTTTTATTCTTTCCCCAACAGCTGGGACTGATAAATCTACCTTTTTTGCAATGTCGCTAGCAGTAGATCGACCATCTTTTTGAAGAATTTGAAGAATTTGAATATCAATACTATCAATCATGATTAATAAATTTAATTAATTTCATTTAACACCAAATAAATTTAATCAATATTACATAATTATATTAAATAATTAAAATTTTGAGGAAAAACCTATTGCGAAAATATATCCTCCAGGACCATATGAATAACTTCCAAAATCAATAATTAAATCATCTAATGAGTATGCTAACCCAATCCCAAAGTCTGAAAAAATACTATTAAAAATTGAACTATCTATTTTTTGATCAAACTTATTTGAAGTGCTTCCTGCTTTAATAATTATATTTTTGTTAATATTGATTATTCCTGATATCTGAAAAATATTTTTTCTTGATGTAGATAAATAGTCTAGCTCTATCTCTAATGGGGTTGAAGGTATAAATCCAGCAACTGAAATAACTCTACTATTAGGTAAACTTTCTTTAGTGGTGATATAAGAATTATACACCTTCCCGTAGTTCTGTAATAATAACCCTAACTTAAGATCTTTTAATTTGAAAATTATACCTGGAGAAAATATAATTGCCTTAGCATTAAATGATTGTATTTGACTAAAAAATAATCCGGTATTGAGTCCAAATAAGATTTTATTATTTTTAGAGGTTTGTGCATAAGCCATCTGAAAATGAATATCTGAGGCAGTATAATCACCAGTTTTTTGATTATCTAAGTTACGTTCAGTAAATATGCCATAGTTTGTACGACTAATCTTAAGTCCAAAATATTTTTCGTTAATCTGTGAATTCGTAATTAATGACTGACCAGTTATACCCGCGGGATACTGTATATGATCAATATTAAAAACTCGATTAGAATCAACAAGCATTGCTGGATTTCTAAAGTCATTTCTAAATGATAAAAGATAACCGCCTCCAGCAAAACTTACTGAACTAACCTGGGTCCAACTTTCAAGTCCATAAAAAGAAGTTTGAGAGAGGCCAATTGAAAAAAAAATAAATATTATATTAATTTTATATTTCATAGTAAAGAAACGGGATTTACATCTACAATTAGCTTTACTTTTCTAGGAGAGAAGTTTTTTTGAATATTTCTTAGATTTGATTTATAAAATTTATGAAGTCGTGCTCCTGATGGGTCGAATTTCTTTTTAGATTTTAAAACAATTTGCATTCTATATTGTTCTCTTAATCTCTCTCTATAACAATAAGAAGGGCCAAGCTTTTCAATTCCTTTTGGCAGCTTTTTTAATCTGTTATTAAATATTTTTATTTCAGACTCAATTTTTTTCTTATTTGTCCCTCTAAATTCTAACCGAACCATCCAGCTGTATGGAGGATAGTCTAATGATTTTCTTTCATTCAATAAGTTTTCATAATATTTTTCAAGTTCAAGTTGAGTTGCTAACTTAATAACATCATTATCTGAATTGTAGGTCTGCACTACTACCTCACCTGGGATTTCCCCTCTTCCAGACCTTCCTGCAGCTTGGTAAATAAGTTGAAATACTTTTTCACCAGCTCTAAAATCAGGTAAATATAGTCCTGTATCAGCATTAATAATTCCTACAAGCGTTACGTTTGCAAAGTCTAAACCTTTTGCTATCATTTGAGTTCCTAATAGTATATCAATTTGCCCTTTGGAAAAACTTTGTAGAATATTTGAAACAGTTTTTCCAGATTTTGCTACATCAGTATCTAGGCGTACAATATTTGCATCTGAAAATTTGTCAATTAGTAAATCTTCAACTTTTTGTGTGCCGGTTCCAGTTAATTCAATATTATAACCTGAACAATTATTGCATGTTTTTGGTATAGATTCACTAATATAATTACAAAAGTGACATTGTAGCAATTCTCCATATTTATGATAGGTTAATGCAATTTTACAATGTGGACATAAATTTATATCACCACAGTCCTGGCATCTGATTANAGGNGAAAATCCACGTCTATTNTGTAATAAAATAATTTGTTCATTATTTGATAANCGTTTTTGAATNTTTTCAATTAATAAATTGGAAAATATTTCACCATAATTTTGATTTTTTTCTGACTCTTNTATCATATCAACAAGATGTATTGTTGGATATCCTGCTTTCCCAACACGCTCTGGTAAATAAAGATAATTAAATTTTTCATTTTTATAATTATAATATGATTCTAAGCTAGGTGTTGCACTAGCTAATACCACNGTTGATTTATTTATTTTTCCCCGAACTAAAGCAACATCTCTAGCATGATATCTGGGNTCAGGTGATTCTTGTTTATATGAATTTTCCTGCTCCTCATCAACAATAATTAGTCCAATATCTTTTAATGGCGAAAAAATAGCTGAACGNGCACCAATGACAATTTTGTATTCTTGTGAACAAATTTTTTTCCATGTCCANGCTCGNGCAGATTTAGTGAGTTTTGAGTGCCAAAGAGCAACAGAATCTTTAAATACAGCNTTNAATCGTCCAGCAATTTGAGGTGTTAAAGAAATTTCAGGTAATAATATCAAGACTGTTTTATTTTGNTTGATAGTATNTCGAGCTGCATCAATATATATTTCTGTTTTACCACTTCCTGTAATNCCATGCAANANGAAAGGATNAAANTTGTTCTTATTTATNGANGANCAAATATTATTTATTGCCAATTTTTGATGTTCAGTAAATATTATTTTTTTAACCTCAGTTTTNAACATTATTCCATCAAGNTCTGGAATAATTGGNTTATTAATTAANTTAACAAAGCCTTTACTAAACAACTCNTTACATACTTTGTTTGGNTCTGAACATAATTCTGATAAAGATTGNACCGGCACTACAGACCCTATGGATTTAAGATNATTATAAACTGACGCTTGAGCTTTTGCTCGGNTCAGTAACTTTTCATTATTATCTATAGCTTTAANATATAGTTGNGTTTTTAGCTTATAGCTTGTTGAAAAANTTTTAGGTAAAACTGATTTTGCTACAAGNCCTATTGGTGTATTATAATAGTCTGATAACCATTTAATTAATTNCCAAAGATCTTTATTTAGTATAGGTTTNTCATCTACTAGTGACGTGATTGAACGTATTGANCCTNTAAAATTNGTTTTACNTTTTATATCAACTACAATTCCCTGAATCTCCCTAGNCCCNAGTGGTGCTTTAACACGCATNCCAATATCTAGTTTATTATACATTTTAATTGGGATTTTATATGAAAATATCTGATAACTAGAAATTGGGAATGATATATCAGCGAACATATTCAATAATTATTTTTAAGATTAATTATAGAATCTACNGNAAATAANAAGCCCCTACTGAAATAATATCAATAGGGGCCAATATTATTATATAATTAATTATTAAGCTTNNATTACATAAACCTTAATNTTTTCACTAAGTCCTTTAGCTATTTTTACTTTTACTTCATAAATACCAAGTGACTTNATCGGATCCTTNAGTTGGATTGTATTGCGTTCAATTTCAATNCCCTTTTCTATAAGAGCTTTATGGATATCCTTACTAGTTACAGAACCAAACAGTTTATCTTCTTCACCTACTTCCACTTCAATTGTAATCTCAGTTTTTTTCAATTGTGATAATAAATCTTCAAAAACTTTAGCTTCTCTATTAGCTTTTGCTTTGATGGCCGCTTTTTTCTCACCTACTANGGCTCTATTACGCTTCGAAGATCTAACAGCTAAGCCATGCGAAAACAAAAAGTTTCTTGCATATCCAGGTTTTACNTTAACTATTTCTCCAGCATTTCCAAGAGCCTCTACATCCTCTAATAAAATTATTTCCATTATTTTGACTCCGAACTGATATTTGTATATGGCATAAGTGCTATATTGCGAGCTCTCTTAATTGCACGAACCATTTTTCTATGCATTTTTGAACTTGTACCTGTAATGCGTCGTGGCATTATTTTACCTTGATCTGTAACAAAACGTTTAAGAAGCTTAACGTCTTTGTAATCAATTTCAGTTATACCATTTTCTTTAAAATAACAATATTTTTTTCTAGTTTGGAATGCCATACTAGTTCTCCCTTTTCTCTTCTTTAACTGGTGGATCATTCGCAATCCCATCATCTANAACCTTAGCTTCTTTAGTTAAATTATTTTTTTCTTTATCATCAATATTGGGTTCTTCTTGTTGAGCCTCATNATTATTAATAATCTCCGGTTTTTTATCTAAGTAGACNGTTTGATTTCTAAGAACATTATTATGTAAAATCATAAATCTATCAAATTCTTGTAAACTATTAATATCGGTGGTTTCAAAGTTCAACAATATAAATGAACCATATTTATGTTTATCTATATTGTAGGCGAGCCTTTTTTTACCCCAGATATGATGGTTAATTATTTTTAATTTGTATTCATCACATTTATCTTCAATTTCCTTCATAATATCATTAATACGACCTTGTTCATAATTTGGATTAACAATATATAAACTTTCATAATACCTCATAAAAAAACTCCTAAGTTATTATATAATCAGTGGTGCAATTACTAATGAGACCACAGACATAAGTTTGATTAAAATATTAAGCGATGGGCCAGAAGTATCTTTGAAAGGATCACCAACTGTATCTCCTACTACCGCTGCCTTATGTGCATCTGAACCTTTGCCATGAGATATGCCCTCAATATTTATTCCCTCTTCAATCATTTTTTTTGCATTATCCCATGCCCCCCCTGCATTTGATTGAAAAATAGCCATTAATACGCCTGATACAGTAACACCAGCAAGCAAACCACCCAATGTTTCAGGCCCAAAAACAAAACCAACAATAACAGGCGATAAAATTGCAAGAACACCCGGATAAACCATTTCTCTAATTGCTGATGTTGTCGATATTTCTACACATTTTCCATATTCTGCTTTACCATCTGCATCTTCAAATATTTTTTTATCATCATCTGACCATATATCTCCATCACCATATTTATTCATTACAGCTAAAGCTGCTGATAATTCAGGTATAGATTTAAATTGTCGGCGCACTTCCTCAATCATTGCCATTGCAGCTCTACCAACAGCATTCATTGCCATTGAAGAAAATAAAAAAGGTAACATACCACCTACAAAAAGACCTGCCATTACCATTGGATTCGAAATATCAATTATGCTAATCCCAGTCTGTACCATATATGCAGAAAAAAGAGCAAGAGCAGTTAATGCTGCAGAACCAATTGCAAATCCTTTACCAATAGCTGCGGTTGTATTACCTACAGCATCTAATTTATCAGTACGTTCACGTACTTCACTTGGTAAGTCAGCCATCTCAGCTATTCCACCAGCATTATCAGAAATTGGACCATAAGCATCTACGGCTAATTGAATCCCTGTATTTGCTAACATCCCTAATGCTGCCATGGCAATCCCATATAATCCAGCAAAGTGATATGCCCCCATTATTCCAGCAGCAATTATTAATATAGGAAAGGCCGTTGATTGCATTCCAACCCCTAAACCTGCAATAATATTTGTTGCGGGACCAGTTAATGATTGTCTAGTTATTGAATTGGTGGGGCCTGTATTAGTTCCTGTATAATGTTCTGTAATAAGACCTATCCCCAATCCAGCTAATAATCCAATTGTAGAAGCAAAAAACACACCCATTCTAGTATATTCAATATTATTAAGCTGAAATGATACTGGCAGTAGATTGTTTATCAAAAAATACATTATCGCAACCATTATAGCAGAAGAACCAAACTCTCCAATGTTTAATGCCTTTTGTGGATCTCCACCCTCTTTAACTGATACCATGAAGGTACCAAGTATTGATACAATTATACCTGAGGCAGCAATTGTAAGAGGCAAAGTAATAAAATTTATTTCAAAAGCGCCCGAAACTAGGATACTTGCTCCTAATACCATTGAACCAATAATTGAACCAACATAAGATTCAAACAAATCAGCCCCCATACCTGCAACATCTCCAACATTATCTCCAACATTATCAGCAATAGTAGCAGGGTTAAGCGGATGATCCTCAGGAATACCAGCCTCAACTTTTCCAACAAGGTCTGCACCTACATCAGCTGCTTTTGTATAAATACCTCCCCCCACACGAGCAAATAATGCAATGGAAGATGCACCAAGAGAAAAGCCTGATATCACAGTAAGAATTCTTCCGTAATCGGAATCAAAATGTGACTGGTAAAAAATAAATAATATCCCTAAACCCAGAACGCCTAAACCTACAACAGATAAGCCCATAACCGATCCACCAGTGAATGCAATATTTAACGCAGGAGCCAGGCCTGTCCTTGCTGCATTTGTAGTTCGATTATTTGCTTTAGTAGCAACTCGCATTCCAAGGAAGCCTGCCAATCCAGAGGCTAGAGCACCAATGATAAATGATAAAGCAACCAGACTACTAGAGTTTTCATTACCCTGATTTGCAAACCCAAGTAAAATAGCAACTATAAATACAAAAATGCCTAATACGCGGTATTCTGCTTTCAAAAATGACATAGCACCTTCAGATATGTTAGCGCCAATTTGTTCCATTTTTTCTGTCCCCTGGTCCTGCTTATTAATCCAATTAGTTTTCCAAAATGCAAATATCATTGCAAAAACCCCAGACCCAATAATAAGAAATTCAAAAGAAATCATATTCTATATCCTTACCTTTTTATATTTTTTTATTTTATGCATTATATTGATTCATGGTTTTAGTAATTCCATTAAAAATTATTGATTCTGCAGCATCTGCTGCTCTTATTATTGTTTCGTTAGCTAATAACTGATCTTCTTTATTAAAAGATTTTAAAACATATTTTTCTGAAGGACGTAATCTATCATTTGTGGCAATGCCAAATCTAATTCTAGGAAATTGGTTATTTCCTAAATGGTAAATAATTGACTCCATTCCTCTATGACATCCATCACCTCCTTTAGAACGCAATCTAAGTTTTCCAAGAGGCAGATCAATATCATCAAAAATAATATACAAATCAGATAAATTAATTTTCCAATTATTTATTATATCTCTTACTGCTATTCCGCTTGCATTCATTCCGGTTGATGGTTTAACTAATAGAATATTTTGTGTTTTATTTTCAACAAAAAAATATTTCCCATCTCCTGGCTTAAAAACAGTTTTCCATCTTCTTGATAATTCATCCAAAACCCAAAACCCAGCGTTATGTTTTGTATTTTGGTATTTATCTCCAGGATTACCTAAACCAATAAAAGAAATCATATTATATCCTTAAAACCAGAATTAATTTTTGTTATCAGTTTCATTTTCTTTTGGAGCTTCTCCTTCTTCTGCTTTTGGAGCTTCTCCTTCTTCTGCTTTTGGAGCTTCTCCTTCTTCTCCATCAATATCTTCTTCATCACCTTCAAGTTCCTCTGGTTCTGGTTCAGCTTCGACTTTTGGTGGGTTACAAGATGCAATTGTAGTCTGTTCAGAAGAAATCAATGAAACATCTTCTGGCAAATCAATTTCTGTTGCTGTCATTACAGTATTTAAATCTAGTTCAGAGATATCAACGATTATGCTCTCTGGAACATTTGTAGGAAAACATTCTATATCAATCGTATTTGCAGCTTGAGTTACAATACCACCCTCTACAGAACCTTTAGCAACGCCTTCTAAAATGATTGGAAGAGAAAAAGTCATTTTTTCAGTTCTCCGGACTCTCATTAAATCAATATGGATAATCTTCTCTGTTACAGGATTATACTGCGCATCTTTTATCATAGCATATATAGTTTCATCGTTTATTGAAATTTCAAAAACATGTTGACCAGATTGAATAGCATTATTAAGGATTTTTTGATCAATTACTAAATTGAGATTAGCCTGATCTTTATAATAATAGTTTACAGGAATTTTGCCATTTCTTCTCAATGAACGAGCAGAGCTACTCCCCATATGTTTTCGATCGTCTAGTTTAAGCTTAAAATAAGATGCCATTTTATTTACCTTTAATTAAAATTCAAATAAAGCACTAACTGATTTACCTTCATATACCCGCTCAATTGCTTCTCCAAAAACATTTGCTACGGTTACAATTTCCATATTATCTAATTTTTTTTCTTCAGATATTGATAAAGTATCAGTTACAATAATTTTTCCAATAGCGGAATTTTTTATTCTTTCTATTGCTGGGCCAGAAAATAGTGCATGCGTAGCAACAGCAGTAACAGTGTTGGCTCCATTTTCTTTAGCAGCATTTGCAGCATTAACAGTTGTTCCAGCTGTATCAATCATATCATCAATAATTAATACATCCTTACCATTTAACTCACCAATCAAATGAACTATTTCAGCTTTATTTGGAGCATAGCGTCTTTTATCAATTAATGCGAAATGCATTCCCAATCGTTTAGCATAGGCTTGGCTCATTCTAGCTGAACCAACATCAGGTGATAAAACAACAGAGTTTTCAGGTATGAAACCAAGTGATTTTATAGCATCTAATAATACCATTCTACTATAAAGGTGATCAAATGGAATAGTTGCAAATCCTTGAATTTGAGTAGAGTGCAAATCCATCGTAATAATTCTATTGGCACCCGTTGCTGTTACCATATCAACCATGACTCTAGATGAAATAGGAACCCTTGGATTATCTTTACGATCTTGCCGACCATAACCAAAATATGGAATTACAGCAGTAACAGTTTTAGCAGATGCACGAACAGCTGCATCTATAATTAAAGCTAATTCTATAATATTATCTCCTGGACTATTTGTNGGCTGAATTATAAAAACATCAGTACCGCGAATATTTTCTTCAAACTTTATCCACAATTCGCCATCTGCAAATGTTTTAATTGTAATCTCACCGAGATCTTTTCCTAAAGATTTTGCAATTTTATTTGCTAATACAGGGTTACTTCTACCTGAAAATATTTTTAACTCTTTATCCATAATTTTCAATTATTTTAATAGTAGCTGGGGCGTAGGGATTCGAACCCCAACCGCCGGGACCAAAACCCGGTGTCCTACCATTAGACGACGCCCCAATCATTTATTGTTAATGATTAAAAACTTATATGATTCAAAAATATTGTTTTGGCTTAGATAAGATGGTGTTATGAGAATTTCGAAAAAATAACTCGGCATCTTTTGCAAAAGCTTCATCGTTAAAAATTCCATACACAGTCGAACCACTACCCGACAAGCTGGCAAANGAAGCTCCAAAATTAAGGATTTTTTTCTTTATCTTGCCAATTTCTGGATATGCTGGAATCACAATTCGTTCAAAATCATTCTCAAAAAACTTTGGTGAGGAAAAATCCTGCATCAAAAAGCGTGGAAACTTAGTTAAACTCTTATCAGAATTCAATTGATTTTTAAACTGCGAATATGCCCAATTTGTATTGATTTTAATATTTGGCATAACTAGTAAATAAAACCCGGGGATTGGATTTTTTATTTTCGTTAGTTTTTCACCAATGCCTTCTCCAAATTGAACACCACCTCTAATAAAAAAAGGAACGTCTGCTCCAATTTTTANTCCAATTGATTCAAGATCATTTTTTGATAATCCTAAATCAAACAATTTNCAAATTCCTTTTAAAGCTGCAGCTGCATTGGCAGAGCCTCCCCCTAATCCAGATCCTACGGGCACATTTTTTTTAATTGTTATTCTAACTCCATTAAGATTTGGAAATTTTTTGCTCAATTCATAATATGCTTTATAACAAATATTATTTTTATTNCTTGGAATCCAAGTAACATTTGATATTACTTCGCATCCATTAGCAATCTCATCTATAGTAACANAATCTCCAAATTCTAATTCTTGGAATATCGTANTTATATTATGATAGCCGTCATTTCTTTTATCAAGAATTTTTAATCCAATATTTACTTTACTAAATGAAGGANACTCAGTTCGCATAGTCAATTTTCTAGAGTTGAAATAGCATGAGCAGCTATGGACTCACTTCTTCCTACAGAATCTAAATGATCTGCTGTTGTTGCTTTTACAGAAATCTGAGATATATCTATATTGAGTTTATTCGAAATATTAGTTCTCATTTGATTGATATAGTTTGATAATTTTGGCTTTTCAAGTACTATAATTGAATCAATATGGTTTATTTTATAATCTGAAGACTCAAGTTTTTGAGANACAAACTCCAGAAAAAATAAACTATTTTTATCTTTCCATTTTTCATCTTCACTTGGGAAAAAAAATCCAATATCNCCTAATGAAGATGCGCCTAAAAGAGAATCAACAATGGCATGAATTAATACGTCTCCATCTGAGTGACCAATAGACCCAAGATCACTTTTTATATCTACTCCACCGATAATTAGCTTTTCACCTAAGGCTAATTTATGGATATCATAACCTATGCCTGATTTAATCATTGTTTAAAAAAGTAAATATTGATTCAGCAAAAGTCCAATCTTCTTTTGTAGTAATTTTTATATTAAATGGTGAGCCTTTAACAAAACCTATTTGATAGCCAATTCGTTCTAATAGTGATGCTTCATCAGTTCCGTGGATATTTTCTTTTATTGCTAATTCCAATCCTTCGATTAACGGATCTTTAAAAAATAATTGAGGAGTTTGTGCCCTCCATATTTGTTCTCTAGGTAAAGTTTTTATTATCTGGTCAGCAACAACTTCTTTAATAGTGTCAGTAGATGGCAATGCTAAAATAACACCATCATGCTTATCAATAGCTTCGATAGTTTTTTGAATTAATTTTTTATTAACAAATGGTCGAACTGCATCATGAATGCATATTAATTCAGANGATTTATCTACAGATATCAAACCATTATATACGGATTCTTGCCGTGTTTTCCCTCCTGCAACAATTGTTATAGGCTTAGAAGAATTAATAGATTCTATTTCACTTCTATATCTATCACAATCTTCTTCCATTAAAACTATAATAATTGAGTTTATTAATTCTGATTCTAAAAAAGGTTTAATAGTAACTAAAAATAGTGGGCGATTATCAAAAATTTTAGTCTGTTTTTTCCCACCAAATCGCGTACCACTACCTGCACTCGGGATTATGGCTGTTATATTGATTCTATCATCTCAAATTATTTTGTAATCAACATCGCATCACCATAACTAAGAAAACGATAATTATTTTTCTTTGCTTCTCGATAAGCCTTCATTATTAAATCTCTATCTGCAAATGCTGATACCATCATCAACAATGTACTTTTAGGTTGATGAAAATTTGTAATCATTCCATCTACCATTTTAAAATCATAAGGTGGGTAAATAAATTTATCTGTCCACCCTCTTTTAGGTGAAACTTGAAAACCAGATACAGCAACTGTTTCAAGCGACCTTACAGAAGATGTCCCTACTGCAAAAACTGATCTCCTTTTTTTCTTTGTTTCATTTATTAATAATGCTGTTTCAGGTGAAACTTCGAAATATTCAGAATCCATTTGATGTCTATTCAAATCTTCAACTTGCACTGGCCGAAATGTGCCTAATCCTATATGAAGAGTGGTATGTGCTGTTTTTGCCCCTTTATCATGAATTCTCTTNATGAGCCCCTCCGTAAAATGCAAACCAGCTGTTGGAGCAGCTACTGCACCACGTTTTTCTGCAAAAACTGTTTGATATCGAATTTTATCTTTTGCATCAGATTCTCGCTTTATATAGGGCGGCAATGGAGAAATACCTACTCTATCAATAACATTATAAATATCTTCACCTTCATATTCAAACCGGACAACTCTTCCTCCTGAGATAGTATTATCAATTACATCACAAAAAACATTTTTAGTAAACATAAGTTTATTCCCAATACGAACTTTTCTTGCGGGCCTTACCATTACTTCCCATAGATCATTTTCCAATTCCCTAAGTAAAAAAACCTCAACCTTAGCCTCAGTACGATCCTTACTTGCATAAAGTCTAGCAGGAAAAACTTTTGTATTATTTGTTATCACTAAATCATTTTTTCTTAAATAATCAGGTAAGTTTGAAAATATCTTATGTTCAATTTCNCCAGTTTCTTTATGTANAACCATTAATTTAGACAAGTCTCTTCTTTTAGCTGGATATTGAGCAATATATTTTTCAGGTAATGGGTAGTCAAAATCTGCCAGTTTCCATTTTTTTTTCTTTTCAATCATTTAAATAATCCTTGTTGTTTATTCGTAATTGTTTTGTTAAAAAGTTTATATGCTTTTT
>PASX01000029.1 GCA_002713455.1 Fidelibacterota bacterium | reverse complement strand
AATGATGGGAAAAGCCCAAGCTCCATACTCTAAATACTCAGTAGGTGCAGCAATAAAAACAGATGAAGAATTAATTATTGGCGGTTGCAATATAGAAAACGCTAGCTACCCTCTTTCAATTTGTGCAGAACGAACTGCACTTTTCAGTGCTATAGCACAAGGATATAGAAAATTTAGCGCTATGGCAATAGCAACTAAAAGTGGGGGATATCCATGTGGATCATGTAGACAAGTTATCTGGGAACTATGCGGTAACATTCCAATATACATTTGTGATACAAATGGAGTTATTAATGAAACTACGAGTAGCGCTCTATTACCTAAACCATTTGAAACGAAAGATTTAAAATGAGTTCAACTTCCATTTTAATTGGTATAGCAGGTGGAACTGGTTCAGGTAAAACTTCCATTGCAAATAAATTATTAGAGGAGTATGATAAAGGTGATATTATAGTAATAGAGCAAGATGCATATTATCGTGATATTTCCAATATATCTATAGATGATCGACATCTACATAATTTTGATCACCCGGATGCTATTGATATTGAATTATTTAATCAACAACTAATTAGTCTTCTTAAAGGACAAATAGTTGAAATACCAATTTATGATTTTTCTACCCACTCAAGATTAAAGGATACAAAAACCGTTAATCCCCATCGCGTTATCATCGTTGAAGGAATTTTAACACTACATTATTATTCTCTTAGAGAGTTAATGGATATAAAAATTTTTGTTGATACTCCTGATGATATTCGATTTATTCGCCGAATATCAAGAGATATAGAAAATAGAAATAGGACCGTGGAATCAGTAATTGAACAATATTTAAAAACTGTTCGCCCAATGCATCAGCAATTTGTTGAACCATCAAAATATTTTGCTGACATTATTATACCAGAAGGTAGTAAAAATAAAGTTGCTATTGACCTAATCAGGACAAAAATAAATTCTATTTTATCTAATCAAATAGATCAATAAGCGTGACTTTAACTCCAAAGGACTCAGGATGGATTGAAGTAATTACTGGGAGTATGTTTAGCGGAAAAACTGAAGAATTGATTCGCCGGATTCGTAGAGCGGAAATTGCTAAAATGAAAACAATTTTATTTAAACCATTTGTTGATAGTCGCTATAGCTCTAAATATGTTGTGTCTCATAATAAATCAAAGCTAGAATCAGTTATGGTCAAAAGTTCAGATGAGATAATTAAACATTCAAATAAAATGGATGTTATTGGAATTGATGAGGCTCAATTTTTTGACAATCAAATTGTAGAAGTTTGTAAAAAATTAGCTGATATAAAAAAAAGAGTTATTGTTGCTGGCCTTGATACAGATTATAAAGGAAAACCATTTGGTTGTATGCCTGAATTAATGTGTGAATCAGATTATTTAGATAAATTAAGAGCTATATGTATTATGTGTGGTAATCCTGCATCATATACTCAACGAACTATTTCAAATTCAAAACAAGTACTTATTGGTGAAACAGATATTTATGAAGCTCGATGCAGGAATTGTTTTGAGCTGCCAATAAATAATTAAATGGATCAGTATAAAGGCATATTAGGAATATTAACTTTATTGGCTATTGCCTACGCAATGTCAAATAATAGAAATAAAATTAGTTTTAGAACTATTTATTGGGGATTGGGTCTTCAGTTTATTTTTGCAGTTTTTATATTAAAAACACCTTTAGGCAAACCTATTTTTTCTTTTTTAGATAAAATAATTACAAAATTAATTAGTTTTTCAGACGCTGGAAGTGATTTTTTATTTAAATCATATGTTGCTGATGTTGGGGTTCACCCATCTCTTTTAAACTTTGCATTTAGATTGCTACCCACAATTATATTTTTTTCAAGCCTAATGGCAGTTTTATATCATTTTGGAATCATTCAAAAAATAGTAAAAATGATAGCTAATCTAATGCAAAAAACAATGCATACTAGTGGTGCTGAAACATTAAGTGTTAGTGCAAATATTTTTGTTGGGCAAACAGAAGCTCCATTAATGGTTAGGCCATTTATAAGTCAAATGACCAAATCNGAATTAATGGTGGTTATGGTTGGAGGTTTTGCAACTGTTGCTGGTGGTGTATTGGCTATATATGTAAAATGGTTATCAAATATACCNGGAATTGCAGGGCATCTATTAGCAGCTTCAGTTATGTCAGCGCCTGCAGCTTTAGTCATATCCAAAATTATATATCCAGAAATAGAAAAGTCAAATACTTCGGGTGATATTAATATTGAAATTGAGAATACAAGCTCAAATGCCATGGAAGCCCTAGGTGATGGAGCATCTGATGGCCTAAAATTAGCAGCAAATGTTGGGGCAATGTTAGTAGCATTTATTTCAATTGTTGCGTTACTAAATTATATTTTTGGTATTGTTGGAACATCTATAGAAGAAATATTAAGTATTATATTTAAACCCCTTGCGTGGACTATGGGAGTCCCTTGGAATGAGGCAGGCTACGTTGGTACTCTTATGGGAGAAAAAATTGTATTCACAGAATTAATTGCTTTTGATGATTTACAATCAATGATAAGTAAAAATCAATTATCTGAAAGATCAGCTATTATTGCAAGTTATGCTTTATGTGGGTTTGCAAATTTTGGTTCCATTGGTATACAACTTGGAGGAATTGGTGGCATAGCTCCTCAAAGAAAAAAAGAACTGGCTAAATTAATAACCAAAGCTATGATTGGTGGTGCTCTCGCATCATGGTTAACTGCTTCAGTTGCAGGAATTCTAATTTAATAGTAATATTTGTTCTACTAATGAATCTTATTTTTTTAGGACCACCTGGTGTTGGGAAAGGAACTCAAGCAAAACTTCTTTGTGATAAATACGGCATTTTGCACCTTTCAACAGGTGATATTTTAAGATTAGAAATATCTGAAAAAACAGAAATTGGAAATTTTGCTAAGAAATTTATTGATAAAGGCGAATTGGTTCCTGATGATACTTTATTAAAAATGATGAAAGACCGTTTATGCTTGGATGATACACAAAATGGTTATTTGTTAGATGGATTTCCCCGTACTATTGAACAAGCAAAAGGATTGAATCTAATTATGAAAAAAATTAATCATAAAATTGATTCTGTTATTAGCTTATTTGCGAATGAAGATGAATTGGTTAATCGTTTAATAAAAAGAGGATTAACTTCAGGTAGAAGTGATGAATCCATAAACATCATTAGAAATCGACAACAAATATACTTAAAGCAAACCTCTCCATTACTAAATTATTATGAGGAAATAGATTTATTAATTAAAATTAATGGTGTTGGTGAAATCAGCGATATTAATGATGAAATAGTAAAAACTGTAGATCAATATGCTTAAAGTTGGATTAACCGGTGGAATTGGTAGTGGGAAAAGCACTGCCAGCAAATATTTTAAAAAGTTAGGTGCTTTCATTTTTGATGCTGATACTGAAGCAAAAAATTTGATATCTACAAATGACTTAGTTCAACATGAATTAATTACAGAGTTTGGAACAGATATAATTGATATTTCTGGCCAAATAAATAAGAAAAAATTATCTCGGATAGCTTTCCAAGATGTTGATCATCAACGTCAATTAAATTCTGTAGTTCATCCTTATGTATTTGACTTACTTGACAAATCGTTTGATAAAGAATTTAAAAAAGGAGATCATGAAATTTTCATTGTTGATGGCGCAATGATTTATGAATCTGGCTATGATGTTCATATGGACTATATAATAGTTGTAACTGCACAATTAAAGAATAGAATGGAACGTGCTCTAGAACGTAAGACTTTAACTAGAGAAGAAATACTAAAACGAATGGAATTTCAATGGCCTGAAGAAGATAAAGTCAATGTAGCTGATTTTGTAATTCATAATGATGATACTGAAAAAGAATTAAATCAAAATATTAAATCTATAATAAAAAAACTAATTTGATTGGATTATAGCTATCTCTAATGAATTTCAAAGATCAGTCAACATATAAACTATTAAGTATTTTATCTAAGCTAGCACGTAATAGTTCAGAAGCTTCTCGAAAAAATTTTGCTAATAAATTAGCGGCATTCATTTACAATTTTTTCCCATTTAGAAAAACTGAAGCATTTAATAATATTAAAATTGCTTTTCCTCAAATGAATAATTTTTGGATAAAAAAACAATTAAAGGGTACCTACCAAATTGTAATAAATAATTTTATTGATTTTCTTTCACTTCCTGATTCATATCCAAAAATAAAATTTAAAATAGAAAATCAAATTATTTTTGATAATGCGATAAATAAAAATAAAGGTTTAATATTACTTACAGCACATTTTGGGTTATGGGAAAAATGGGGAGCATGGTTTGGGATGAATAATTATCCTATTTGGGGNGTTATTCAAAAACAAGCAAATAAGGGGGCAGATCTATTTTTTAAAGAAATTCGTGAATCGTATGGTATGAACCATATTTATAGAAAATCTTCAATCAATAAAATATATGATTTAATTAAGGATAATAAAATAATCATATTGGCAAGTGATCAGGATGCAAGAAAAAATGGAGTTATTGTTAATTTTTTTGATAAACCGACATATACTCCTAAAGGAGCTGCTAAATTTCATATTAAAACTGATGTCCCCATGGTATTTTCTGTTGGCTATATGGAATCTGATGGTACTATCGTCATTTCATTTTCCGAAATAAAATTAAATTCAAATAAATCAATAGAAAATATTTCACAAGTTTATACAAACAAATTAGAAGAAGTTATTAGACGATATCCTAGTCATTATTTTTGGTTTCATCGCAAATGGAAATCAATAAATACATATGAAAAATAAAGTAACGCAACGGGTTAATTCAAATTCTAAAAAATCTATCCTTAATGCAGCTGAGGTAATTTTAAATGGGGGAATCATTGTTTATCCTACTGACACTTTATATGGTTTTGGTGTTGATGCCAATAATATATCAGCAATTAATAAACTAAATAAATTAAAAGGTAGAGAAGGTCCGATTAGCGTCGTCATGCAAGACATAAATACTATTATTTCATGTGCTAAAATAGATGATGTTGAAGCTGAAATAATTAGAAAAAATTTGATAGGGTATACTACCATTATTCTACCCGTTAAAAGTGGCACTGTATATAAATCAATAATGGGAGAAGGAGAAACATTGGGTATCAGATTACCTGATCACAGCTTTGCAACCAATCTATGCAAATTAATTGATGGTCCAATAACTACCACTTCTGTAAATCGCTCAGGTGAAATTCCACTAAATGATCCTAATGAAATATTTAAAGTGTTTAATGGTGAATTTGATTTACTTATTGATGATGGAAAAATCAATCATACTAAAGGATCAACAATCTATAAACTTGAAAATTATAAATTAAATACTATAAGAAAATGATTTGTAGAATATACTTTTTTCTTTTTTTTACCAGCTTCATCATTGCTCAAACTCCATTTAAAATCGGTGAATCTTTGCAATATCATGCGGAATTTAATCGTGTAAGAGTTGGAGAAGCTGAATTAAAAGTATCTGCGATAGAAGAAATAAATACTATTAAATCTTATCATATAATCTATGTTGCAAAAACTAAAGGTTTAGCTGACAGGCTATTTAAAATAAGAGATCAAATTGATATTTGGATAGATAAAGAAGGGTTTTTTACACACCGTTTAATAAAAAATATTAATCAAGGTAATTACAAAAATAAAGTTGATGTCAAATTTGATTATAATAAATCAATTGCAAAAACTTCAACTAAGGAAATTTCTATTGATTTTAAAGCTAGAGATTCTTTTTCTCTATTTTATTATCTAAGAACAATATTACTCAAAGAAAATGATATAATGTCTTTTTCTTCATTTGAAGGTAGACGAATTGTTGATTACAAATTACAAATTAAAGGGAATGAAATTATACGTACCGAATTAGGAAATATTACCTGTANTGNTATTCGTCCATATCAAGAAGGGGNAAATTTATTTAAAAATCAAGGCGATATGCAGATTTGGATAAGTAACGATGAGAAGAGATTACCAGTAAAAATACAAATTAAAATGAAATTTGGATCAATGACACTTTTACTAAAAAAAGTTAGCTATTGATAAAATTCCTAATTACCAAATAATCTTCCTATGTCATTTACAATAACTGTAATCATTAACATAAGAATAAATAGCATTCCAACTTGCTGAATAGCTAAGCGCATTTTTATTGTAAGAGGTCTTCTTATGATTCCTTCAATAAGAGTCATAAAAATATGTCCTCCATCTAAACCAGGAATAGGTAATATATTTATAAAGGCGATATTACAGCTAATTAATGCCATAAGTGTCAAAAATGGTATCCAACCAGCTTTAGCAGTTTGACCAGCCAATTGNGCAATCATTATTGGTCCACCTAATTCTTTCATAGAAGCTTGNCCTGAAGTAAGCATTTTTATTGTTAAAATAGCCATGCNAAATCCACGNATAGTTGCTTCAGCCCCCATATTNATACTTTCAATTAAANTAACCGGTAAATATTCATATTTTGGACGCATACCTATGATTCCAATGGTATCTCCNGTAGTCGGATTTATTTGAAAAGTTGAAGTCAATGAAATATTTATANTNTTTGAATTTCTTAATACATTCAANTCTATATCTTNATTNGGGCGNTGGTGTATTTCTTTAGTTAAATCNCTCCANGTTTTAATTTTTTTACCATTAACTGATTGAATATTATCACCAACTTTTAAACCATACTTTTCTGCAGGAAAATCAGATACAATTTCATTAATTATTGGCTGATCTGAAGCAATAATTTTGCCACTATAATTTGATAATCCAGTAAAAATAATAAACGCCAAAACCAAATTCATAATAACTCCAGCACTTTGAAACCAAATTTGTTTCCATTTAGGTTTACTCATTAGTTCATATGGTTTATTTTCATATTTTGAATCCATACTTTCATCAATTATTCCTGCAACTTTTACATATCCTCCAAACGGAATAATTGCTAAACAATATTCAGTTCCTGTACCTTTACGACCAATAATTGAAATTTTTGATTTCTTGATTGTTGTCCANAAATATTTTCCTTTGTTATTCTTCTTATAAAAAAATAGTCGAAACTCCCATCCATCTGGAATAGACGTAAATGTCATTAACCTTGGTGGGAATCCTACAGAAAAACGTTCAACTTTAACACCAATTGACCTTGCTGCTAAATAATGACCTAATTCATGAATAAAAACTATTATACCAATTAAAATTATTGCGGCAACTAATGTCGTCATTTTTCCCCTCTATTAATCTTTTGTTTTAAATGATTTAACAAAATCTACAGTCCAATTCTCTAGAAATAAAAGCTCTTCTAAAGTTGGATGCAAAATATAATCATGTTTATCACATGCTTGCTCAATTATAATAGGAATATCTGTAAAAGTAATTTCGCTATTTAAAAATCTATAAACAGCCTGCTCATTTGCAACATTCAAAACAGCAGGATAAGTACCTCCTTTTTTTAATGCCTCATAGGCTAAACTTATACAGGGAAATCTCTCAAGATTNGGTGGCTCGAAGCTTAATGAACCAATTTTTGATAAATCTAAGGATTCCCACATCGATGACTTTCTATCTGGATAGGTTAAAGCNTACTGTATGGGAACTTTCATATCTGGGATTCCCAATTGTGCTTTTACAGATTTATCTTTGAATTCTACCATAGAATGAATTATTGATTCAGGATGTATAACTATTTCTATACGATTTGATTCTATTCCAAAAAGCCATTTTGTTTCAATAACCTCCAAGCCTTTATTCATCATTGATGCAGAATCAATTGTAATTTTTTTACCCATTTCCCAATTAGGATGATTTAATGCATCTTGAATTTTAACATCAATAAGTGTATTGATATCTCTAGTTCTAAATGGACCACCACTCCCAGTAAGTATTATTTTTTCGACTTCATCAATTTTTTCTCCAACTAAGCATTGCCAGATTGCAGAATGCTCACTATCAACAGGAAAAATTTTTGCGCCGGATTTATTTTTTTCTGATTCAATAATTTCTCCAGCCATTACTAGGCTTTCTTTATTACTTAGNGCAACATCTACNGAAGATTTTATTGCACAAATAGTTGGNTCCATTCCAGAAGANCCAACTAATGCATTCAATAATATATCTACATCAGCTCTACTAGCTAATTCTAATAACCCAGATCTTCCACTTAAAATTGAAACATCATAATTATTTAATTTTTCCTTTACAGAATTTGCAGCACTCAAATCAGCTACAGCAACAACTTCAGGTTTATATTTTTTTATCTGAGCTAAAATTGTATCTATATTTTTATAAGCACTCAGACCAAAAACTTTATAATCTTCATTCAAATTATCTATAACATTTAATGCATTTACACCAATNGAGCCAGTTGATCCAAGTATAGTAATATTTTTCATATTTAAAAGTGATTTAATAAACTTATTGATAAATAATTATTTTCTCCACCCACTAAAATTTGCGGGGATACTATTATTCCAAAAACATTTTTAGATAAACCAAATAATAAAAAATTAGAGTGNAGCTCATAATTATTTAATGTTTTTAATGAAATCCCATTTAAAATATTTGTTCCAAAACCATAATATATAGGAAAGTTCTTAANCTCAGCNCTTCTAACTGCTTTTGTACTCATCGATGATATTTTTAANTGATTATGAGAATTTAGNCTACCAGAATCAAATAGAATTCGCCATTTTGAAGGGTCTTCTATCGANCCTGGCTTTAAAGTTAAACCCCAACCATACATTTGTATGGAACCATCATCTGAAGAAAAGCTCGCCATTCTTCCTTTAATAGATAAATTCCATGATATTTTCATTTTACCATGAAATACAGGAATCAATCCGTCAGTTGAATTCCCTGTACTTATAGAACCTGTTATAGATACTCTACGTTCATTAATTATATCAATCGGAGAGTCATTGACAGCAGCAAATCCAGCATATCTAAAGATAGATTCAGAATTTTTATTTTCATCTGATATTTGAAAGGAAGTCCATTGAGAGAATAGAATTGATCCTGTTANAAATAAAATTATATATCGTATAAAATATTTGATAAACTTAAATAATTCCTCGTTCACTTAAATCTATAAAATCAATTATATTTTTTATTTCTTCAATTTGAGGCATACTTTTTCTGATATAATCTAAAGCTTGACCTCGATTAAGTTTTGATACAAAATATGTCCTATATGCTTTTTTTATTACATCTCGAGTCTCTTTATCAAAACCTCGTCTTTCTAGTCCAACTTTATTTATCCCAACAAATCGCAACGGTGCTCCTGAAACAATTATATATGGTGGTACATCTTGTTTTGCAGTAAATCCACCACCAATTAGTGATTGTGTACCAACTTTTACAAATTGATGAACCATTACACCTCCACCTATATTAGACCAATCACCAACCTCTACATGTCCACCTAATGTTGCTAGATTAGCCATAACTACATTATTACCTACTATACAGTCATGGGCTACATGAGTACCAGTCATTAATAATACATTATCACCGACAATGGTTTTCCCAAAAGCTTTAGTTCCACGATTTATTGTAACTGATTCCCTTACAGTTACATTATCTCCAATTATTGTTTTAGTATTTTCTCCGTCATATTTCATATCTTGAGGAATTTCGCCTAATGATGAATTATGGAAAATTTTACAATTAGAACCAATAAATGTCCCTGAACAAATCGTATTGTGATTGCCAATAGATGTATTATCACCAATAGTTACATTATCTTCAANAATCGTAAATGCGCCAACATNTATATTTTGCCCTAAGTTGGCCTTGTGAGAGACTATAGCTGTTTGATGTATGGAGATAGGATCAGGCTCCTGCCCGGTCCACCACCGTTGCTTTTAATTTTCCTTCTGCTACAAGCTTATCTCCCACATATCCTTTACCAATAAGTAATGCAGTACCTAAACGAAATTTGTCAACAGACATTTCAAGACGAAGTTGATCTCCAGGTATAATTGGATGACGAAATTTCGAATCTGATAAAGCAGAGAAAAACATGTTTTTTTTCATTGGATTATCAATACTATTTAATACTAAAAATGCACCAGCTTGCGCCATTGCTTCTAGAACTAAAACCCCAGGCATAACCGGCTGCGTAGGGAAGTGCCCTTGGAAAAAAGGTTCATTAATCGTTACATTTTTAAATGCAGTTAATTTTTCACCAGGTGTAATATCAACAATACGATCTACCAGAACAAATGGATAGCGATGCGGGAGTAAGCTTAAAATAGAATTAATATCAATAAAACCACCTTTGTCACTTTGCTGATATTGTTGTTGTAAAATCTTTTTTTGATAAACTTTTTTAATCTTTTTTACTAATTCTACATTAGCTGCATGTCCACTTTTTGAAGCAATAACGTGTCCTTGAAGTGGCATCCCTAACAATGCTAAATCTCCAATAAGGTCCAATGCCTTATGGCGAACTGGCTCATTTTCAAATCTTAATTCTTTACCATTTAATGTTCCATTGGCACCAAGACTAATTTTTTTATTTATTCCAAATAAGTTTTTTAGATTATCGGCTTCTTTCTGATCAATTTCTTTATCCACAATCACTACAGCATTATCTAAATTTCCACCTTTAATTAATCCTTCCTCCTTTAGTGTTTCAACCTCACTTAAAAAACAAAATGTTCGGGCGGGAGCAATATCTTTTGCAAAGTTTTTTTCTAATTCTTCCATCGTAGTAAATTGTGTCCCTAGTGTTTTATACTCATAGTCAATCATAAAAGTGACTCTGAATTGATCTGAGGGCATAATATGAATATCAACTCCTCTTGAAGGGTCTGAATATCCTACTGCCTCATCAATATGAAGATAGTTTCTGGGAGCATCTTGTTTAACAATTCCTGCCTTAAGGAGAGCTTCAACAAAATCAATAGAACTACCATCCATAACTGGCGGTTCCTTTTCTGTTAATTCAATTAATACATTATCAAGCCCTATACCAACACAAGCAGCTAAAGCATGCTCAACAGTATGAATTCTCACTCCATTCTCTTCGATAGTTGTGCCTCGAGAAATATCAACAACATGATCAATATCTGCCCTAATCTCTACTCCGCCTTCAATATCTGTTCTTTTAAAGCGGATTCCATAATTCTCTGGCGCAGGTTTAAATGTAATTTTTGATTCAACACCGGTATGTAATCCAACCCCTATGCAAGATGTCTCACTACCTATAGTTCTTTGAAATTTTATATGTGCCATAATAATTATTTATTAAAAATTTTTTTCTATTTCTTTTAAACGTTTTTTTAGCTGTTGAACGTCAATATATACAGCATCTCGTTTGTTTTTTTCGCTTATTTCTCTTGCGGGCGATCCAGAGTATATTTTCCCTCCTACCAAATCCTTTGTTACAGCTGTATAACAAGCAAAAACGGCCCGATCACCAATAGTCACATTATCTATTGCGCCCGCCTGACCCCCAAAAATACAATACTCGCCTATTTTTGTACTTCCTGCTATTGTTACATGTGCCGTCAATAAACATCCTTTTCCTAGATATACATTATGTGCTATTTGGACTCCATTATCAAATTTACACATGTCTCCAATGATTGTGTCCCCAATAGTACCTCGGTCAATCGTACAATTTGCACCAATTTCTACATTATTGCCAATAATTACCTTGCCAATATGTGGGATCTTATTATGCCTATCATTATCAGTTACAAAACCATATCCATCTGAACCTATTATAGTTCCAGAGTGAAAAATACAGTTTTCACCAACATCTGTATCTTGATAAAAATGAACATTCCCATAAATAAATACTGAAGAACCTAACTTAACATTTTTACCAATAATATTATTAGCTCCAATTGTAACATTATTCCCAATTACCACACCCTCTTCAATAACCGTATTTGGTCCTATAGAAACCTGCTCTCCAATAATTACACTAGGATGAATAACTACTGAATCATGTATACCAAATTGAACAGTCTTAGTAGTCGAAAAATATTCTAGGATTTTAATAATTGCTAATCTGGGATTATCGACTATTATTCCATTTTTATTAGTAATTAAATCTTTATTATTAGCAATTATAGCAGATGCTTTTGTACTATCTAAATATTTAGCATATTTACCATTATAAATAAATGTGATTGTACCT
>PASX01000028.1 GCA_002713455.1 Fidelibacterota bacterium | reverse complement strand
TATCAACTCCTCTTGATAGTTCATCACTGATTACTTCCCAAGTATTACCACGGTCATCGCTTCTAAAAAGCTTATTTGCAGCGAAATATACTCGTTTGGGAACATGACTGCTAACTTGTAAGGGAGCATCCCAGTTCCAAGTATATGCATTTTCATTTTTTCGAGCTCTTGGTTTTATATCTATTCTTTCACCAGATGCCTTATCAAATCGATATAAGTTTCCATATTGATATTGCGCATAAATGATATTTGAATTCTCAGGATCAACTGCAGATTCAAAACCGTCACCCCCTAATGTTACAAACCAATCCTCGTTTGTTATTCCATTTTGACTTTTTGTTCGTGAAGGTCCACCAAGGCTATAATTATCCTGCGTTCCACCATAAATGTTATAAAAGGGTAGGTCGTTATCTACAGTTACTTTATAAAATTGAGTTACTGGAAGATTTTCTTTATATATCCAATTCTTTCCCCTATCAAATGATTCGTAAATACCTCCATCACATCCAACAAGAAGATAGTCTGTATCATCTGGGTCAATCCACATTACATGATTATCTACATGTTTATTCTTTTCTCCTAAGCGACTAAAAGTTTTACCACCATCACGAGTTACCATATTGTAAGTACTTAGGGAATAGACAGTATTAACATCTTTTGGATCAACAACAATCTCTTGGTAATAATTCCCACTAGTTACATAATTGCTCATCTTTTTCCAACTTCCCCCACGGTTCGAAGTACGGTAAAAACCTTGTTGTCCATCCATTGCTTCTACAATTGCATAAACTATATCTGAATCTGCTGGAGACATTGCTAGTCCAATTCTTCCAATGATGGAAGTAGGTAATCCTGTTTTAAGTTGTTCCCAACTTTCTCCACTATCTGTACTCTTATATAATCCGGAACCTGGGCCACCACTCATCCAAGTAAAAACATGTCGACGTCGTTGGTAGGTTGCTGCATATAAAACATCTGGATTATTTGGATCCATTATTAGATCTGTAACGCCAGTATGTTCATCAACCTTAATTTTACTTTCCCAAGTTTTTCCGCCATCCATTGATTTGTATAATCCTCGGTCACCACCTTCACTCCACAAAGGTCCTATTGCAGCAACGTAGACAATATTAGAATTACGTGGATCAACAATTATTTTTGCAATGTGCTCTGAGTTCTTTAACCCCATATGTTTCCAAGTTTTTCCACCATCTTTAGAGCGATAAATTCCATCACCATAACCAACACTTCGTTGATTATTATTCTCACCAGTTCCAACCCATATGACATATGGATTATTTGGATCCATAGTTATGCACCCAATAGAATATGATCCTTGTCGATCAAAGATCGGTGTATAGTTTGCACCACCATTAATTGTTTTCCATACGCCACCTGATGATGTAGCACCATAATATTCCTGACGTTTATCTGGGTGTACGGCAAAATCAGAAATGCGCCCTGAAGTAAGGGCTGGCCCAACAGAACGGAGCTTAAATGCTCCCAAATTTAATTTTGATAGAAAATTTTCACTTTTCTTTTCCTGCCCAAAAACAATTGATAAAATAAAGGAATACAGTAATAATAGTTTTAAACGGTGCATAATTAGCTCCTCACTAATTTTTTTAATTAATTGTAGTAGTATAAAACCGCTTTACTATATCAAGATACCTTTTTCTTTAATTTAAATAGAGTTATTTCTGAAGGCACTCCTAGTCGAAGTGGAGGTCCCCAATATCCAGTTCCACTGTTAACATAAATTTGAGTGCCATTATGGTTGTGTAAGCCTGATAAATAAGGATTTGCTTTTTTTGTAGGGTAGGTAAATGGCCAAAACTGTCCACCATGTGTATGTCCTGAAATTTGAAAATCGTAACCCGCTTCATTTGCTTTAAAAATACTTGATGGTTGATGTGCTAGTAAAATTTTAACTTTTTGATCTGTACTACCCCTAAGTGCATTTTTAGGATTTGATTTATGACTAGGAATGATTTGGTGAGCTCTGAAATCTGTAACACCTGCTAAAGTAATAGTCTCATTGTTAATTGAAATTAAATCATGTTCATTTACTAGGTTTGTAAAACCCATTCGATCAGTTTCGTCTAACCATTTTTCAGCACCTGAGTAGTATTCATGATTTCCTGTGACGAAGTATGTACCATAGTTAGCAATCATTTCAGACAATGGTTCTAAATCTTTTTTCAAATAGTCAATAGACCCATCAATAAGATCTCCAGTGATTGCAATAAGATCTGGATTAATTATTGAAATTTGATTTAGAACTTTTTCAACATATGGTTTTTTTATTGTGGGCCCCACGTGAAGATCAGATATTTGTGCAATCGTAAAATTTTCAAATGCATCTGGGAGGTCATTTAAAAAAATAGTTTGATTAATAATAGATGGCCCTTTCCTTGCTGAGTAATATCCATAAGCAGTAGTAGGACCAACCAAAGTTAAAATTCCGACACTAAGTGATTTTTGAAGAAATTGTCTTTTCTCTAAATCAATAGTTATTTGTTGCTTTATATCAGATGGGAAAAAGGATGAGATGAAGGACCAAGATTTAGTTACAATATCTTTAGTAATAAAAAGTAAAAAAGTAAGGAAGAAGAAGCCCAGTCCAGTGTAGCCAATTAGCGATAACACATCTAATAGACTGGACTCATAACCAATATATCTAAAAGCAATTGGTAATACTGGTAAAAGAGTAAAGATAACTACTAAAGCAATAGCTAAGATTTTATAGTTAGCTTTAATATCTAAACCTTTAAATATACGCCACCCTACATAGCCATGCATTAGCCCTAAAACCGTCAAAAATATTATAAAAAACATTATTTATTTATNAAAAGCCAACTTTTTTTTGGCTATATATAATTTCATTAGATGTATATATTTGTACCCCCATTGGTAAAATAATTTACGGATACAAATCTGAGNGACACACATTTTTTGTAAATTGTATTTAATGAAACTCCACTTTTTTATATTATTTATGTTTTTTATTCTTTCTTGTGAAGATAGTGATAGTAGAGAAAATCTTCAAATTGTTAGCAATGAAACTGTAGAAGTTTTTCTTATCGATAAGCTAGATGAAGCAAGAGGATTTTGTTTGGATATAAAAGGTTATAAATCGAGCGCAAGTATTGACAAAGGTCTTCAGGCGCATACTTGTTATTCATATCAAGGTGAAGTTTCAGTTGATCAGGGATTTGATATATATCGCTTAAATGAAAAAGAGTTTTTTATGCCAGACTTTAATGTTTGTATGGAAGCAGAAAGTTTTGNAGAATCATCNAGTCTNATTTTAAAATCATGCGCAAAAAATGAATTGCAGAAATTCATATTAAATGATGATGGTAAAATATATCTTGAAGGAAATAAAAACCTATGCTTAACTATATCTCAAGAAAAATCTAGTGAAGGTGGAGGAGGTACTCCAGTTCATTTAATAAGAAATATTAGTATGGAAAATTGCGATGAAAGCCTATCTTTATATCAGGCTTGGGGTAAAAGAGGATAATAAAATATGTATAAATCAGTATTTAATTTTCACTGTGAAGGAGCATAATTATGAAAAAAATTATAAATAGGCGATCAGCAATAAAAACTATTAGTANGGTTGCCGCATTAAGTTTTGGATTTCCATATATTAATCGAGGTTCATTTCAATTATTTGCCTCCTCGACTGATCGTTATTCAGCCAAAGTAATCGAACTTGTTACTGAAAATTTGGTAATTGATATGTTAGGTCTTCTGTCTTTAAACGGAGAGACTCGAAAGAGATGGGGACCAGATGGAAAAGGTATATCAAACAGTGATATCAAAATATTTAAATCTTCGGGAATCAATGTGTTTCACAATGCTTATGGCGTGGGTGGTAAAACTCAAACAGAAGCTAAAATGAATGTTTTGAATTATGTTGGCAACTTAAATGGTATTATCGCTAACCGACCAGATGTATTTATGCGTATTGACTCGATAAAAGATATGNAAGAAGTAATGAAAAATAGAAAAACAGGTGTAATGATTGGCGTTCAAAATGCCGATCATTTTATTTCCCCTGATGATGTGAATCTATTTAATNATCTAGGTCAGCGCGTATCACAATTGACATATAATTCAAGGAACATGATTGGTAATGGCGCAACGGAGAGAATGGATGGTGGAATCAGTGATTTTGGTGAATCTATTATTAAAAGAATGAATGAAGTCGGAATGGCTATAGATGTATCTCATTGTGGCGATCAAACTACCCTTGATGCTTTTGACATTTCAAATAAACCTGTGTTAATTACACACTCTAATGTAAGGTCACTTAATCCTAAACATCCTCGGTGTAAAACAGATGANGCAATTATTAAAATGGCTAAAGCTGGCTCTGTAGTGGGGATTACTAATGTTCGAAATTTTGTTAAAGCAACTGAGCCAACTACTATTGAGCATCTATTGGATCAATATGACCATGTAAGAGATTTAGTCGGTTCGGAGCACCTAGGTGTTGGAAGCGATATTGATTTATATGGATATGATGCGATGCCAAAGAAACAATATGATGCTTTAAAAGCTATGTATAAAGGAAGTTATGCATTTAGAGAAAAAATAGATATTGAAGGTATAGATCACCCTAAGCGTATGTTTGATCTCACAGCTGGATTAATCAGACGCAAATACTCTAATCGTGAAGTTAGAGGTATATTAGGACAAAATTTTAAAAGAGTTTTAGCAAAAATTTGGAAGGATTAAAATGATAAAATATCTGATTATTTGCTTATCAATTACTTTTGGATTTTCTCAACAAGAAATAGTCGATAAAGTTGATACTTTTCTTGACAAAACCCGCAAACAATTTGATGTTCCCGGTATTTCTATAGCGATTGTTAAAGATAATAAACTGATTTTTGCAAAAGGTTATGGTGTTCAATCATTATCCAAAAAACAACCAGTTGATGAAAATAGCATTTACGCTATAGGATCTACTACAAAAGCTTTTACAGCTGCAGCATTAGGAAAATTAGTTGAGTCTGGAAAAATCGATTGGGACGACCGCGTTATTGATTACATACCTGAATTTGAATTACATGATCCATCGATAACAAATATGTTTACAATAAGAGATCTCTTAACTCACAGAAGTGGTTTNCCACGAGGTGATTTATTATGGTATGCGACTGATTTCTCCAGACAGGAAATAATTGAACGTGTTCGCCATTTGGAACCCACGTATAGTTTTAGAGCGGGATTTGGTTATCAAAATATTATGTATCTAACTGCAGGTCAAATTATTCCACGCGTTACTGGAAAATCCTGGGATGATTATGTTGAAACAAATTTATTTAAACCTTTAAAAATGAAACGATCATCAACAGTTCTATCTGATCTTAAAGGAATAAAAAATGTGGCGACTCCGCACCAAGAATTGGATGGAGTGATGAAAGAAATTCCTTGGCGAGATATTGANAATGTTGGCCCTGCAGGTTCGATCAATTCAAGCGTAGCTGATATGGCAAATTGGGCAATGATGTTATTAAATGAAGGNACTTTTAATGGNAAAGAAGTTTTGAAAGCTGAAACGGTATCTGAACTATTCATGCCGCAACAGATTATGCGTAAAGAGGGACGATTAGGCAGTTATTATCCACCTGTAAACTTTTTAACATATGGATTGGGATGGTTTATAACTGATTTCAATGGATATAAGATGATAGAGCATGGTGGAAATATAGATGGGATGCATGCGCAGGTTTCTTTAGTGCCTGAGCTAGAATTAGGAATTATATTTTTGTCAAATCGTCGAAATCTTATGCCAGAGGCATCTAGATATTATATCGTCGAAGCATTTGCTAAGATTGATCATGAAAAAAATTGGAATGACCATTTTCTAAACCTGATTAAGAACGCTAATGATATAGCGGAAAAAGGTTTAGAAGAATTAATGCAAGCCCGCGATATAGACACAGAGCCATCNTTNCCTNTAAAAGAATATACTGGAACTTATACTAATCCAATGTATGGAGATGTGAAGGTAAAANTACGTGGTAAGGCATTNCGAATAGAAGGGCATAAGCAATTCCAAGGAAATTCAACTCATTGGCACCACGATTCTTTTGAAGTTGCGTGGGATCAAGCTCGCCTTGGTAAAACAATTATTACCTTTGAGCTTGATGTTATGGGAAATGTTAAGGGAGTTGAAATACCGGGCAAAGGTTTTCACTCAAGATAAAATAAAATTTATTTATGTTAATTGGAGAGATTGATTCTTAGCCCAAATTTTATAATCTTTTTTATTAACTATATAAGACCAATGCAGTAAGGATTGTTGAATTCTTTTNCTTATTTCCCAACTNAGTTCAATCGGNCAACCTTCATTATAAATTTTTCTATATATNGTATTCCTCCATCGNCCTTTTGGCCCACAAAAAGCCANCCACCGNTTTATTTGTCGNTCATCATCANTATGTCTTCTNCCTAAATAATACTTACAATACCATTCAAACCATCCTCTTGGATCATCTTTATGAATCCANCCTTTTTCTTCCCATTCCTNTTGTGATAATCCTGATTTTANTCGAAAATAGTTTANCTCTTTATTGTANTTTTCAGATAAATAATATTTTTNATNTAANCCATCAAACCAATCATTTGGAAAGTCATTTATTTTAATNAGTTTATTGAAGTAGGTCCCACCAAAGATGCCTTTATGAATCATTTNTTTTGGTGAAAGCATTGGTTTGAATTCTAAATTATTCATTTTAGAAATTNAGTTTNTNTTNNNGAAGATCTATTCTACAAAAATNGCAGTTGCTATAATTTCTTTAAGCCTTTCAGTATTAGATTGTNNGNGNTGTCTGCCATNTNTGNCTTCAACACTTTGNTATGAAACTTTAAGNCTTGNTTGAAAGTTCTCAATAACNAATCCATTTGCACCTAATAAAGCNGCTTCACTTTTTAATCTATACAATGCCTTGTCTGTTTTTTTCTGGTCCGTGAAATCAAAAGATGGATCTTTGAATGCAAAATCACTCCCAGATTCAATAATTGCTATTTTATNATANNTTTCTGGATACTCAGAATAAATTTTTACATCTGAAGGGTCTATAGGTGCTCGTTTGTCTCCAACTAATATATGTGATACTGGATAACANGCTGTTATCAATAANAGTAGTATTCCTAAGAAAATTCTTGATCGGTTTATCATTGTTTATAAACCACTCCATCCTTCATTACAAAATCAACTTTCATCACTAAAGAAATATCTTTTATTGGGTCACCAGGTACAGAAATAATATCTGCTTTCATACCTTCTTTTATTTGGCCAATATCATTTATTCCTAATGCTTCTGCAGCTACAGAATTTGCTGAAATAAGAGCGTCTATAGGTGCCATTCCAGCTTCAACCATGAATTCAAATTCGTGAGCATTATCACCATGCGGGGATACACCAGTATCTGTACCAAATGCAATTTTAACTCCTTCTTTATAGGCCATCGCCACTGTTTTTTTAATTACAGGTCCTATTTCAAGTGCTTTGGGNCGAATTATTTCAGGNAAATATCCAGGCTTTTGTGCCTTTTCATAAACAAACTCTCCCGCACTAATTGTTGGAACATAATATGTTCCATATTTTTTCATTAGTTGTGCGGTCTTCTTATCCATAAGTGTGCCATGATCAATCGTTCTTACACCTGCACGAATNGCACGCTGCATACCTTCAATTCCATGTGCATGTGCAGCCACATACATTTCATAATCTTTTGCTGTTTCAACAATTGCGCGAATTTCTTCTTCTGTGAACTGAGGATTTAGACCATTTTTGGCGACACTTANGACTCCACCAGTAGCAGTGATTTTGACTAGATCTGAGCCATCCTTATANCGTTGCCTGACAGCCTTTCTAGCATCTTCAACTCCATTGACAACTCCTTCATAAGGACCAGGATCGCCTCTAAGTTCACGGTTTAGTCCGCTAGTTCGATCTGCATGCCCACCTGTTGTACCTAAGGATATTCCAGCTGCGAAAATCCTAGGACCTTTGATATATCCATTGTTAATCGCATTTCGTGTAGAAAGAATAACTTCGCCACCTAAATCTCTTACTGTGGTGAACCCAGCCATCAGTGTTTTTTCTACCCATGGAATTGTCCTGTAGGCTCTATCTTCAGGATTCATATAAAAATCTTCACCATATGATTGAGGATTTGACTCCCCATCAAGATGTACATGCATATCTATCCATCCAGGCATAACTGTATTATTTTTTAAATCAATAACTATATCATCAGTTTGATTTTTAATATATCCTTTTTTCACAGACTTTATAATTCCATCTTCAATAATAATTGATTGTTTTTTCAATACTTTTTTTGATTTTCCATCAATTAAAGTTCCAGCATGGATTATTGTTTGCTGCCCATAGGCAAATCCGGCAATTAGATTTATAATTGTAAAAATTATTATTTTTCTGTTCATTATAATTTTTCCTTAGATAAATATATTTAGAATTATCATTCAATTTATAGCTTTGGACATATAGCTATAAGTAAAATTTTTAAAAAATTTTCATACTTCCTATTGATAATTTTATAAAGGTTCAATAAAATTGATTTTGTTATAATTATTTAAATCTCATTTTAAGGGGGAGTTTCTTAATGAATAAATTTATCCTGTTTCTAATCGCGCTTGTTTTTTTTGGATGTGAAGACCAAACAAAAATTGAAAGTGACAATACATTGGTTTTTATATCAAATGAGGGAAATTTTGGATCAAGTAATGGCTCAATTTCTGTTTTCAAAAACGATAAAAAGATTCAGGAGATTAGCGATATAGGTGATGTTGTTCAATCCATGCTTATTGATAAAGACAAGCTCTTTGTTATTGTAAATAATAGTCATTTAATAAAGGTTTTTCAAATAAGTGATGATGGATTGAAATTGCCTGGAGTCTCAATTCCTACTGAGAACTCATCACCACGAGAAATGGTGGTGAAAAACAATAAACTATATTTTACAAACCATAATTCACAGGACATTAAGATTTTAAATCTATCTACGTACTATATTGAAGATTCTATAAAACTTGATGGACTACCAGAGTCAATTGTTTCTAGTGGAAATTATTTGTGGGTAGCAATGAACATGAACTCAGATTGGAGTTCTGCATCAAGTGTGGTTAAAGTAAACATTGATTCAAAAAAAATTGAAAATACTTATGAGGTTGGAAAAGGACCACAGCAATTATTGATTGATGG
The DNA here is from genome assembly GCA_002713455.1 of Fidelibacterota bacterium. Classification (GTDB taxonomy): domain Bacteria; phylum Fidelibacterota; class Marinisomatia; order Marinisomatales; family TCS55. The sequence goes on along the minus strand of PASX01000028.1, from coordinate 4,225 downwards.
TGACAATCTTTGGGTTTCTCGAACTTATTATAGTGATGATTTTACTCAAGCTTTTTTTGGTACCAGTATAATAGATATGATAAANAATGATGTGAATATACTCGATTATGGTAAAGGTACAGTATGTGGTGGAGATATCTTTAAAAATGATGATAGAATTTTTAGAACTTATAANGGTGGTGTTGCAATGNTAAATAACGATTTAAGTATTCAACCTTTAGGTAAAATTGGATCCTACAATGCTAATAATCTNTATTCTGCNAGTGGTAGTNCAGATAAAGTATTCCTTGGGTTGACAAGTGATTATGTTGNNCCAGACACAGTATANGTACATAATTACTTTGGAGAGCTTATAAATGAATATATAGTAGGTGCTTTACCTGGTGATTACGAAGTCTATCAAATAAAATAAATCCTAGATTTATTTTTTAGAATTGATATTTTCAATTCTCATGTATTCATCTTTNGCTTCATTGATATATTTGATTAGCTTTTGTCTTTCTTCAATAATTTGATATACTATATTTCTTTTTTGGTAAAAAACAGTCAGGAACCTTAAATGCTGCCTGTATTTGCGAATTTGATAAATATATGATAAAACAAAATTTCCTGATGGGATTAGTGACAAGGAATAGAGGATGGTAAACAAAACATTATTTGTAACGATAGCAAAAATTATTATCTCTATAAAATAATAAATTATAAATACCCCCATTCCTGTAACCAATTTTGTTGTTGCAATCTCAGATTTTGAACCAGCAAATCTTTTTGCTAACCATCTAGGAAGTTTGTATGGAATTATGTTATTTATTAAACCGTATAGATATATTGGAAATCCTAAAAGAATATAGGTAATTATTTTTGCTCGTTGGATAATGCTAACGCTTTTAGTAGAAGGATTAAGAAATTCATCTTTCAGTTTTAAAAGATTTAGATTATCCTGATATTTTTTCAACATTTCCTTGAATTCTTCGACTTTACTAGGCCTATTTTTAAAGTACCATTCGACACCAGCCACCAAACCTTTGGTTGCTGAAAAATCGTCTGATTTATTTTTTAGATCTAGCCCTAAATCAATCATTAATTCTTTTTTATATATCAATTCAAGCGCACTAACTATTTCTTCGGATTCAAGATCATTTATATTTGTGGTTAATTTTGAAAGTGCAGTTTGTATTTGACTAGTTAATTGGTTTACACAGTTTCTCTCATCGTGCTTATAATCTTCTTCAAATGATTTAAGCTTAATTGGCTTTCCATATCGTATTATAACGTTACTTTTAAATTTTATGGGATTTGAATAGGATAGCCCAACAGGTACTATATTGATATTTAATCCCCAATTATTCCTAACCATTGCTCCAAAACCAATTCTTGCAGCACCAGTTTTGATCTTACTTAATTTTCTATCACCAGTGGATATACCTTCTGGGAAAATTAGAAATGCACCATCTTGTTCTAGTATTTGATATCCTTTCTCAAAAGTATCAGTATTTTTATTGGTTTGAGAGGAGTCATCTTGTCTTCTATAAATTGGAACCAACTGCAGATTTTTTAAAATCCAGTTTGTAAAAGTATTATTGAATAAAGTTGCTTTTGCAAAAAAGAATAATTTTCTTTTACAAGTAGTCCCTACTAAAAGTGGATCTATCATTGTATTTGGATGATTACATACGAAGATTATTGGGCCCTTATTAGGGATTTGATCTAAGTGCTGTGATGAAACACGTCTATAAAATGTATGGACACTAGCTAATGATATTAGTTTTATAAGACGATATAACAATTACTTCTCCAAATTCAAATCAGTTGAAGTTAATTCAAAATTTTTAATGTTAGGATATAACTTTGGAGAGAATTAAAAATAATTTTTTGTAATTTTATTATATGAAACGATTATATCTAATAATATTTCTAATTAGTTATATCTATTCACAAAATTATACTTATGTTAAGCCAAGTAGGGATGGTATAGGTAAAATATATATGGGTAGAGAAATAAGTGGAATTATGGGTCATAGAGGCGCAGGTTGGCTAGAACGATCATCTAGAGGATATGAAGAACGTCCAGATCTTGTTATTAAGGCCTTGAAACTTGGTAAAAGCGATATAGTTGCTGATTTTGGTGCAGGGAGCGGATATTTCACTAAAAGATTAGCTCCATTATGTAGTTTAGTATATGCTGTAGATATTCAAAAGGAAATGATAAATATTAATAAAGGTCAAATGAATGAGGCGGGAATAAAAAATGTACTTTTTATCTTAGGAGATGAAAAAGAAACAAACCTTTCAAAAGAATCAATTGATTATCTTATTATGGTTGATGTTTACCATGAATTAGAATTCCCTTATGAGATAATGAAAGATATATATAGTTCTATGAAAAATAATGGAAAGGTTGTCTTAGTAGAATATCGGAAAGAAGATCCAAAGCTCATGATTAAGCCACTACATAAAATGAGCGTAAAGCAGGTTCAAAAAGAAATGATTAATTCAGGATTTGAATTTCATAAATCATATGACGGTTTACCGCGTCAGCACATGTTATTTTTTAATAAAAAAAATAATTAGATTAAAGTTGAAGGTTAGATATAAAAAATGAAATTAGACAATTTTCAAAAATCAAAGTTATTTAAATATTTAAGTACATACTTTGCCTTTGTATTCATTGTATTGCAACTTGTAGATATTCTTAGCGAACCATTTTCGCTACCTCAAAACTTTATAGTTTATCTTGTATATGTTTTTGCCGCAGTTCTAATTCTCCTAATCATATTTGTTATGAAGGGGGACAAAGCTCAAAAACCACTAGAGCATACCGAGAAACAAGTTCAAAATAAATATATCACCCCTCTTTCACTTTCAATTATTGCTGTCCTTTTGATAATGAATGGCTATCAGTTTTTTTCTGCAAAAATAAGTGGTGTTCGAACAGCTGAAATATCTTCAAAACTTGAAAATTTTATTACTGGATCTAATTATTTGTCAGCATTCCGGCTTTATAATGAAAATGTTGGAAATTCAGTTTTAGAAAAAAGATTAGATGAGTTTAGTAGAGAAGTAAAGATTGCATCTAGGAATTCTGATGTGAAGACATTTGTTAAATACGATCTTGACAAACTTTTAGAAAATAAATGGGAATTTCTATGTGACGTCCCATGTGATGTTAGAATACCATTGGGTAGAATAAAATATAAATTCGAGGCTAGTGGATATAATTCTTTTGAGGCAATAAGGACTATATATGATTCATTATATGTGGATTTAATTAGGAGTGATTCTGTTTACAATGACATGGTATGGATTAAAGGAATAAATAGAAAGCTTCGCGTAGCAGGTTTAGATCATCTAAAACCTGAAGCAGTGAGTAACTATCGGATTGATAAATATGAAGTGACAAATGAAGATTACGCTAAGTTTATTTTAAATGGTGGATATAAGATAGATTCTCTTTGGAATTTTAAAGAGCTGGAAGGCTCGAATTATAAAGAATTATTTATTGATAAAACTGGATTCAATGGTCCTTCAACTTGGGAGTTAGGTTCATTTCCTGAAAATAAATCAAACTATCCAGTATCGGGAATAAGTTGGTTTGAAGCAATGGCCTATTGTAAATCAATTGGTAAATCATTGCCTAATATTTATCAATGGGACTATGCAGCAACTTTAAATTTTTCTGGGGATATCACACCTAGAAGTAATATCCAATCTGAAGACAAAATACCGGTTGGTTCAAAAAGAATTACATCCGGTTTTGGACTTTATGATGTTGCTGGGAATGTTTCAGAATGGATATCTAATGAATCTGATAATTCTTCAAAAGTGATTATGGGAGGAAGTTGGAAGGATCCTGGATATATTTTCAATACCTTGTACAGCAAGGATCCTTTTGATAGAGATTCAGGAAACGGGTGTAGGTGTGTATACTCAGAAGAAAATAACCAAAATCTTTATAAAGTAGTGAAAAAGCCTTCAGTAAATTTTGTAAATGTAAAACCTGTGGCTGAAGATGTATTCAAGGCTTATTTGTCAATGTTTCAGTATTCAAAATATGATTTCCAGGCCACTACTTTAAAAGAGAAAAATTTAGAAAATTATAACATAAAAAAAATTTCTTATACAACTCCATATGGAGAAAAAATGTTTTCTTACATTTATACACCAGTTAGTATAACGAAGCCAGCCAAAACGGTTGTTTTTTTCCCTGGAGCCAATGCAATAAACA
>PASX01000027.1 GCA_002713455.1 Fidelibacterota bacterium | reverse complement strand
TGAGACCGCAGCACAAGAATAAATAAAAAATGGGATAAGAATTATCCAATAAATTGTTTTCAGATTGGAAATAATATTTTTGTAATACAAACTGAGCTATCCTGATTTAGGTGGGTTTAAATTTACAGGAATTTCTTGCTTAAATGTTATTTCGGTTTCTGTTACTGATGTCGAAATGCACCAAATTTTTACGCCCGCTTTAGATGCTTCAAATAATACTTTAGAAAATTTAGGATCTCTGTCCCACATGGGAGCAAAGCTAATTGGGTCATCCCTTTGGCAAACAAATAAAATACCCGTTTTCACTCCACTTGTAACTAAGTTTGTCAAAGCGACTACATGTTTTGTACCTCTTGATGTTATCGCATCAGGAAATTGAGCTAGACCATTACTAACATAAGTCACTGACTTTACCTCTAAATAAAATATTGAATCCTCATAATCATTTAATAAAAAATCAAAGCGATGGTTCCCATAAGGTATTTCAGGCCTAATTATTTTATAATTATGGAACATTGGTAAAATATTTTTTTCTATAGATTCCTTAACAAATTGATTTGGCAATGCTGAAACTAATGATATTAGCTTCCCCTTAAACCGAACCATAACGGTTGAAAATTTTGTCTTTCTTTTCCCCAAAGAAGATGCGGGTCGCAAAAGGACTTCTATTCCTGGGATTAGAAGTTCTTTTAATCTACCAGGGTCAGGTAGATGAGAGCGAACAATTTCGCCATTAATTTCTACCAAAGTAATAAAACGATTAGGGCGTTCAATAAAAATACCTGATATTAATGGACCTTCAATGTTCATTTGTTAACTGGGAAATTAATATTAGAGGTACAATGTTTTTAGATTTTGTATAAAAAAGAATAATATTTTGCTATATAACATTATTTTTATATTTTCTTTTGTTTATTTAAATTATTTCAAATATTATTATGAAAATTGATCAAAATGACAAATTTATTTTGGAAGAGCTCCAGAAAAATGCTCGTATAACAAATTCTGAACTCTCAAAAAGAGTAAAACTATCTCCTTCTAGCACTTTAGAACGCGTAAAAAAACTTGAATCAAGTGGCTTAATCGATCGTTATACTACTTTATTGGACGCAAAAAAAGCAGGCTATACCTGCATAACTTTCGTTGAAGTCAAATTAACTCGGCATGGAGAAGCGCCTGTAGATGATTTTTTTAAATCAATATCTCAAATTGAAGAGATTTTAGAATGTCATCATATAACAGGGGAGGGCGATTTTTTACTAAAAATTGCTACACGTGATATTCCTCACTATGATGAATTAATCCTTCATGGCCTTTCTGCCCTAGCCAATGTTCAACATTTAAAAACATCTGTAGTATTATCAACATTTAAACACAAAACACAACTNCCACTATAATGCCATTGGTACCATCATATATTGAAAATTTGGAAAATTATGTACCTGGGAAGCCTATTGAAGAAGTACANCGTGAATTAGGACTTGANCATATTGACAAATTAGCTTCTAACGAAAATCCAATCGGTCCTTCTCCAAAAGCTGTTAATGAAATAAAAAAATCTCTAAATAATCTTCATTGTTATCCTGACGCTTCAGGATATAACCTAAGAAATAAGCTCGCTAAAGCATTTAACATAAAAATGGGGAATGTTATTCTTGGTGCTGGAAGTGAAGGAATTATGTCAACNATTATTAGAACTTTTTTAATGGGTAACGATGAAATGATATCTGCTAGTAATTCATTTATTGGCTTCCGTGTTTTAGCAAATGCTTCTGGTAAAAAAGTTCACTGGGTACCCATGAAAAATCACCGATATGATTTAAAATCCATGGTGAAAATACTTAATGATCAAACAAAAATAATTTATATAGCGAACCCAGACAACCCAATGGGTACATATATAACAAAAGAAGAGTTCGATGTATTTTATTCTTATGTACCTAAAAGAGTTTTAATTATTTTAGATGAAGCTTATTTCGAATACGCAAAATCAAAAGATGACTATCCAGATTCTATGGACTACCGATATGACAATGTTATTACTCTTCGAACCTTCTCNAAAGCATATGGGCTTGCTGGACTTAGAATTGGTTATGGATTTGCTCATGATAGACTAATCAATAATTTGATGAAGGTTAAAGAACCTTTTGAGCCATCTTCAATTGCAATGGCAGCTGGAACTGCGGCTATGGATGATAAGGATTTTTTAGAAAAAACATTACTACTTAATCAAGCTGGATATGAATTTCTAAAGTTGAAATTATCAAAANTAAAGATTGCTACAATTCCATCTGTAGCAAATTTTATTACAACAGTTTGGCCATCTAAAAAAGAGGCAAGTTATATTTCAAATGCACTTTTACAAAAAGGAATAATTGTTAGAAATTTATCTCCATTTGGCTGGCCTAATTGTATTCGGATTTCCATTGGAACAAAAGAACAAAATAATAGATTAATAACTGAATTGAAAACTATCGTTAATTTATNAGCCTATTATGAATAGTTATAAAATAAACTCATTTGATCACTGTGAGCTATATGTGAGCAACGCAAAGCAAGCAGCTCACTATTATCAAACAGCNTTAGGATTCCAGCCAATTGCTTATCAAGGCCTTGAAACTGGAAATCGTACTAAAGTAAGCTACGTCATGAAACAAAATCAAATTCGTTTTGTATTAAGTTCGCCACTCGTCCCAGGAACAGAAATTGGNCAGCATATTGATCGGCATGGTGATGGNGTAAAAGATATCTCTTTTTCTGTAGATAATACAGAAAATGCTTGGAAAGAAACAACAGATCGTGGTGCTGAAAGTGTATCTGAGCCTAAAATGATCGAAGATGAAAAAGGCGAAGCAATTGTTGCAACGATCAAAACCTACGGTGATACCACTCATACTTTTATAGAAAGAGAAAAATATAATGGTGTATTTTTACCTGGATATCAAGTTATGGATGTTGAAACTGTCGCAANCCCAACAGGTCTAGTTCATATAGANCATGTTGTTGGTAACCAANNNAATGGAGAAATGGAANCGGCCTGNAAGTTTTATGAAAAAGTTTTTGGCTGGCATCGCTTTTGGAGTGTNGATGATAAAGATGTTTCTACTGAATTTTCTNCATTACGTTCANTCGTAATGGCAAATGAAAATGAAAAAATAAAAATGCCTATCAATGAACCAGCTGAAGGACTCAAAAAATCACAAATTCAAGAATTTGTGGAATTTTATGATGGTCCTGGAGTTCAGCATGTCGCNATGTCTACAAAAGANATNATTAGTACTGTAAAACAATTAAAAAATAATGGNGTTGAATTATTGGAAACTCCAAAAACATATTATGAAGATNTAAAGAAAAGAGTAGGTGATTTTGATGAAGATNTTGATGTCCTTTCTGAATTAGGAATTTTGCTTGATTCAGATGAAAATGGGTATATGCTTCAAATTTTTACTAAACCTCTTCANGANAGGCCAACNCTTTTTTATGAGATCATTCAACGAAAGGGNTCAAACAGTTTTGGTAAGGGAAATTTTAAAGCATTATTTGAATCAATTGAAAAAGAACAAGCGCTACGTGGNAACTTATAAGAGTTAGATGAAGTTTTTAACATACTTAGCAGAAAAAAACAAACAACCCTCTTTTGGTTTTAAACTTAATGATTTGATTATAGACATTAGAAGAAGTGCGGAATGGATAAATAAAGACCAAGGAAATGAAAAATTTCTTACTATTCCAAATGATCTAAAGTCTACAATTTCAGATTGGAATCATTTTTTTCCTATTTTACAAGAAATGGAAGAAATTGTTAAAAGTTGCGACTTATCTGAAATTTCAAATTCTGAGCCAGATCTACAGATATTGCCACCAATAATCAATCCTCCAGCTTTTCGTGACTTTTATGCTTTCGAACAACATGTGCGTGCAGCAAGNAAACTAAGAGGATTAGAGATGCATCCAGANTGGTTTAAAATAGCTATTTTTTATTTTTCAAATCCAAATTGTTGCTTCGGNCACGGNCANGATATTCCNTACCCATCAAANACAACTGAATTAGATTTTGAACTTGAGTTTGCTATTATTATTGGCAATGGAGGTTCAAATATTAAAGCTNGTGATGCTGAAANAGTGATCGCTGGCTANACAATACTTAATGATTGGTCAGCTAGAGATTTACAACGTGAAGAAATGCCAATGAGNCTAGGCCCAGCAAAAGGAAAAGATTTTGCTTCAAGTTTTGGTCCATATATGGTTACACCTGATGAACTTGAAGATGCTTGGGATGATAAAGGAAAATTACACTTAAGAATGACCTGCCATGTGAATGGTAAATTAATATCTGATGGGAATACCAATGATCTCTATCATTCATTTGGTGATATGATTGAACGTGCTAGTATGAATACTAATCTAGTTCCTGGAGAATATATAGGGTCAGGTACAGTTGGAACTGGTTGTATTTTAGAGCTCCGTCCAGAAAATACTGGCGGATGGATACAAAAAGGTGATACAGTTACACTAGAAGTAGAACGTTTGGGAAAATTAGAAAACAAAATCGTATAATCTAACATGCCTTTTTACCTTAAACGCGGCCAACTACCAAATAAACGACACATTCAATTTCGTGACGACAATGATAATCTCTTTCCGGAAGAACTTATAAGCAGACAGGGGTTTAGTCATATTTATTCAAACGTATATCATCTTTCTCCTCCAACTGCAATAAAAAAAGTGGGAGATGTTTTACCTATAAAACTAGAACCATGGAATCATGAACATCGACATCATCATATTCGCACACATAACATTAAATCCAAAGGCAATGCTATTTCATCGCGAATTCACCTTTTTTATAATTCAGATATCATTATTTCTAAAGCATCTGCTTCAACATCTATGGAAAAACTATACCGTAATGGGCACTACGATGAATGCATATTTGTGCATAAAGGAGAAGGGATTCTAAAAACTAATTTTGGATCACTTCATTTAAGTTTTGGTGATTATGCAATAATACCTAGAGGTGTTATATGGCAATTGGAAATAGAACAATCTATGGAGTTACTCATTATTGAATCTAAGGGATCAATACAAACGCCAAAAAAATATAGAAATGATTTAGGCCAATTATTAGAACATTCACCTTATTCTGAAAGAGATATCAAAACACCTGAGTTGGCAAAACCTGTTGTTAATGAATCAATTGAAGTACAAGTAAGACTAGAAAAAGGGCTTCAATCTTATGAGTATCAAAATCATCCATTTGATATAATTGGTTGGGATGGCTATTATTTTCCGTGGGTATTTAATGTAAATGATTTTATGCCAATCACAGGTAAGATACATCAGCCTCCACCTGTCCATCAGGTATTTGAAACAAATGGTGCAGTAATCTGCAATTTTGTTCCAAGGCTATTTGACTATCATAAGCAAGCCATACCTGCTCCTTATGCCCATAGTAATGTAGATTCAGATGAGATCCTATATTATGTATCAGGTGATTTTATGAGTCGAAAAGGGGTTGAAGAAGGTTCAATTACTTTTCACCCATCTGGATTACCACATGGACCACAACCTGGGAAGACTGAAGAATCAATTGGAGCAAAAGAAGCAAATGAAATCGCTGTTATGATTGATACCTTTCGTCCTTTACAAATGACCACATATTGTTCTGAAATTGATGATAGTGATTATCCGCTCTCATGGCTGGATAGTGAATGATTATTGATCCTCTAGAACAATCCCCTAAAGAAAATCACAAAATAATGATCGGGTCAATTGTACCTAGGCCAATTGCATTTGTTTCTACTAAATCCAAGGATGGTATATTGAACCTAGCGCCTTTTTCTTATTTTAATGGTGTCTGTTCAAATCCACCAACAATCATGTTTGCACCAGCTCGTCGAGGTTATGATGGATTAACGAAAGATACGTTAAATAATATTCAAGACACTGAAGAATTTGTTGTCAATTTAGTTTCAGAAGAAATCTCAGACCAAATGGTTGCTTGTTCAACTGACTTTGAAAATGAAGTTGATGAATTTGAAGTATCTGGATTAACACCTGTTGATTGCGTAAAAGTCAAACCTCCAAGAGTAAGAGAATCAAAAGTTAGTTTTGAATGCAAATTGAATACCATTGTGGAAATCGGGAAAGCTGAAGCTGGCGCAGGTTTTATTGTTATTGGTACTATTGTAATGTTTCACATTGATGATAAAGTTTATAAAGAAGGACATATTGATTTAGGGGTATTAAATCCGATTGGTCGTTTAGCTGGGAATTCCTATACGCGAATTAAGGACACCTTTGATATAGTTCGCCAAATCAAACCCAAGTAACCAAATCCATTTATAATGTCTTCTGATCTAAAGAAGCGAATTTATCAAGCCCAATGTATTGGGAATGTTGAGCCTATTGAACATATGGTACCCTATCCTAATCTCCGATCATTAGTGGATGGACAAAATATAAAATATGGTGAAAAAATGGTCTATGCTGATCTGAATCTTACATCTGATAAAATATATAGATTGGCACAACAAACTGCAAATTGGCTTGTAGCTGAAGGTATTAAACCAAAAGATCGTATTCTTATTGATAAGCTTCCTTTCCCTCAAACTGAGATATTAGCATTTGGTATTTGGACCTTGGGTGCATCTATGGTTATTACAGGAGATGGTGATCTAGTTGGCGCTAAAAAGACAATCTCTCCGGCTATAGTAATTTCTGCAGAAACTGATTATTTTAAAAAAATAAAATCATTTCCAGAAAATTATGACCCAACATTCAAGCCACTACTACAGCATGAGGCAATGGTGTTTTGGGACAAACAAAAAGGTATTGGACTGAGTCATTATAACTTACTCGTTAATGTAAATGGTATTCAGCATGCTGTTGATCTCTTTGAGGATCAAACATACTATGTAAATCTCGAACCAAATTCTATGCCTTGGGTGATTCTACAGGCAATGTTGTCACTTTATTCAGGTGCGCCAATGACATCAAAAGATCCTGATATGATATTTGGAATTGATAAAGGAGATTTTTGTATCTCTTTTAAATGGGACAAATTAAAAGAAACAACTCCCCCAACATTATATGTTTGCAATGAGAATACTGCATTCCTATCAATCAATAAATCTCCAATTCATTTAACGGCTTTAGATAATGATAAAAACCCAAAAATAATTTCGGGGCATTCAGTTATGATGGGATATCTGGATGATCAGTTAAACGAACAAGTTTTTGAGGAAAATGGCTTAAAAATATAATTTACGGTAGGGTTTTTTCTATATATGCTAACATTCGTTTTTGCATACTTAACCAACCCAATCGTGTCTCAATATTAATATAACGAACCTGGTTTTTTAGGGCAGCCCATGATAGTGATCCATCATCTTTTTCGGGAAGTTTTTCTTGCAATACAACATTATAAGGTGACTTGGCCAATAATTCAAAATCTGCTCGATTCGTACAGAGAAAAAAGTCTCTTGGATTTTGATTGTCTTTAATGGAAATCGCATCGCTATTTTCTACTTCTTGATAAATATTATATCCTTTATAATTGTTATGTAAAGCGATTAAAAGTCCACCATTTTTGGGGAAAATAGTTTCAAGAAAAAATTTTCGATCTTTATCTATACTATTAAGCAATTTCTTTTTTTTGCTTACTGACCATTGTGGATTATATTTATGAATATTCCTTTTTGCTCCATAGGATGAGAATATCCTATTTGGATCAATTAGTCCCTCATGAAAACTAACCTCTCTTAATTCATTTATTATATAGAAAGCGGTACCATTACTTTTTTTCATATGATTTTCTAGAGCCATTTTTGCTGTCTGTTCATCTCCGTGTAACCATATATATCTGCGATCAGAGTTACCTTTTTTGACGATTTTGAATTCAATTGTATTAATGCTAAGCCGATCATCATTAAGTGGAAGTGATAATATAATCGAAAAAAAATAGATAAATAAAAAAGACATGATGTTATAAGTTAAAATCTTAGAGTACTTTAAATCAACTGGTTGCTGTAAGCAGCATACCTAAAATGATAATTGAACCCACAAATACTCCACAGGAAACCACTGGACCCGTTATAGTTTGTAATGCCCTAGTCCTTCTGTATTGTTTCTCATATATTTTTTTATAAGTAGTTTTTGACTTTTCATCTAAATTTTTATAAAAAAAACTTTTAGGTGCAGGAACTTTTCCTTCTTTTAAATAAAGTAATGTAAATGGGATCGTTGGCCATAAAATTGCTGAACCTGTCCCGCCAACAATATTTATAAAATGATTATTCTTATCTTTTGCTTCTTTTATTGCCTCAGTACTTATTTCGGAATATTCAGGGGATGAACTCAAATTCGACATATTGGAATTTGAAGATTTAATCGCATTGTTTGAAGTTTCTGCTGGAACAATTCTAGCATTTCCAGAGGTAATGCTTTTAATATTTTTTCTTTCCAGATCAATAGAGCCAATGGTTGGAGAGCTAATTGTAATCTTTTCATCTAAGTCCTTAATTAATTTTCCTCGAATGGCATCACCTGAGATTAAAATCACTAATACTTCTTTATTCAGCAAAGAATCATTTGCATTTTTTTCTTTATTAATGACCTCGCCAGTCTTTGGATCAAATTGTTTTTCCTGAATCAATTCGCCTGTTTTAGGATCATATTTTTGAGAATACCCAAAAGTAAATAAAAAAAGAATGAAAATATATTTAACCATTTTAAAAACCCAAAACTAATGANAAGANAAGGGCAATNCCCATACAACCACCCATCGTACCGGTGACACCATTTCTGCGTAATTTTTTAGCTTCATTCATATATGCTGTTTTATATTTTTTCTTATTATCATCGTCCAAATTATTATAATAAGAACTTGATGGTTTTTTTAGTCCTGCCTCAGAATGTGCAAGCATCAAAGCAATTGGCATTCCNACTNCCCCAAANAANCAGCCTGTAGCTCCTAAGGCCATTTGAGATGTTGCTTCATTATTTAATGACGCTTCAGACTTTGCCCTACTAATTACCTCGGAATAAGATACTTTATCATTATTTGATTCATTTAGCTTTGTTGAATCATCAAAAATATTTTTTGAGGAATTATCTATAGCTGTTAATGCATCTTTTAAATAAAGGTTTTTTACATTTTTTTGTTGAAGTTTAATAGATCCTAATGTTGATGATGAGATTGATATTTGAGTATCTGTTGTTTCTATTAATTTCCCAGTAAATCTTTCTCCCGAAGTTAAAATTACAACAACTTCTTTGCCTNTCAGTAACTCGTTTGTATTATTTTCTTTTTGAATAATCTTACCAGTCTTTGGATCATACTCAACTTCCTNAATTAATTCTCCAGTTTTGGGGTCAAATTGTTTTTCTTGAATTAACTTACCTGTTTTAGGGTCATATTTTTGTGCATATCCACAACTGATAAGAAAAAAAATAATGAGACATTTAATTGAATTTTTAGATTTAAAATTCAAANAACTCCCAATAAAAATCGATGAATGGTTGTTGAAAATGGATTCCAATTCTGAAATTTTCATTTGGTGCATACAATATACCAAAATCAAAATCAAATAAACTTGCTTTCCCAAACATAGAATCGATTGAAAGAGGCGTTGATCCATCATCTCCAATATAATCACTGAATGCTGTGCCTGCTTTCATAGTTTTATAGCCATTATCTATCCAAGTAGAGGCTACAAATTTCAAATCTTTTCTTAGGTCGTAATCAAAGGATGCCCATATTCTATATGGAATTTTATATTTTTCATCCCATGTATAACCTTTCGTGAGAAACTTATCTCTATCTAAAAATGCATTTGAAATTTTACCACCAACTGAGTAACCAACTTTTCCTCTACCTGTTGGATTTATNCGATGAGATGTAAACACTGCATAAGCCTCTACATATATTGGATCATCAGCATTTTTATCAACAACTGAGTGTGCATCACTTACATACTTATCATTCTCATCTGGGATTTCATTTAATCTATATTCTTCATTTGTTTTCGGATTTACAGTTCCATCTACTTTAATCGCATGCGAATATCGTCCAATGATTGATTTGATTGGCATTGCTCGGTGAAANCCTAATCCAATAGACATATTTCGTTCATTNGTAGCTGTTTTNCGGTGAAATAATCTTAGNCGTGGATGNAAATTTAAATCTCCATTAAAATTNGAAGCATACTTAGTGGTCATCTGNAAACGATCNGTTAATCCATANCCCAAAGACATCCCACTAATATAGAATGTNTTCGGGGAAAGTATGTTTGCTGTAGGATCTAGAAATACAGTAAGTAAACTCGCTTCTCCTACATAAAACCGTTTACGTTCTTCAGTTTTTTGATCCAGAACGCCTCCATGATATCGACGCATCTTCTCAATATCTCTTTTATGAATAGTTGCATCACCATACTGTGTACGAATTCTAAATTCTTCCTCCGTATCAGCGAGGACATTACCAACAAATCTTTCACCACTTTTATTTGTTATCTCAGCAGTCTCAGCTAAAAATTCATTTCTAGGTATTTTGAATACTCCTGAACCTGTTTTGAGCTCAACTAAATCACCTTCTACATTTAATATCTCGCCTTCATTGATTGACCCATCTCTAAAATGAAATCGTTTTTTCATCCCTTTCTCTAAAACACTTGCCGCAGTTAATAGTTTTTTTCTTTCAGCCTCGGATAATTGTGGATTAGAAACAAATTTTGGCTGAATATCGTTTATAGAAATTTTACCATTTTGAAAATCAGTAATTAGTGCTGCTCCCTGAGTTTGACTCAATTCGTGCAGGGGTCTTCCATATTGTTGTTCAATATATGTATTCAAATCTTCAGCTGTAAAACCCGANTGAGCAGCTAAGGATTGTATCGCTTTTTGCTGTCCAAAAAATATAGGCTCTGTTTGGCCTATTAATAATGTACTAAAAATAGTTAATGCAATTAATTTATTAGTGACTTTCATATTAACTCCTTGCTGATAATTTAAAATTATCATTTGAATTTATATAATTCTTAACATATTTATGAAACTATAATAAATACTTATTCATTATANTTGTANTATATTAAATAAATATTTTATATTATTCAATATTAATTTATAATTATGAATATAGTTCAAGAAACAATATCGAAAGTTATGATCCACTATGGATTCCGCCATAAATATGAAGTGGCAGAATATTTCGGGGTCACCCCTCAAGCGCTAAGCACTTGGCTAACAAAAGGACAAATACCCTCCAAGCATTTACTTAAGGTGAAGTCTGATATTCACCAACCNGAAATGCCTGTCCTAAGTGACCCCACCATAGAGGACAANAAAACAGTCATTGATTATTTAATTAATGAAAATGTCAAATTAAAAAATCAGATAAGAAAATTAGATATTGATCTGGCGCAAGTTCATACTGATAAAACAGACGATGATCTTTTTAAAAAAATAAATGCTAGAACGCTCGTACTTATTGGCAGATTATCAGATGGGTTTATTACTGAAATCGGCGGNAAGTGGTATGAAACAATGGGTTATAAAGAATCAGAATTAGTTNATCATACGTATGATGAAGGATTNATCCATCCGGAGGATTCAGCTAAAATCAAAANNAATCAGATGAATATTTTAAAATCNAAAGGTATGAAAGAATGCAGTTTCAGCACAATCAGACGCTGGAAACATGGAAAAACCGGTCAATATATTTTATTAAGTATGGTATGGTATATTGATATAGATAATGATCAAGTTGAAATTGTAGCAAAACCAATTGATTTAACCTTTGATGGCCCTGCTCATCTAATGAATTAATTGACAACTAAAACAATTTTCAATTAATACCTATCATTATAAAGGAACAATTTTTATCTTTAATTGTTTAATTTTACATAAGGAGAAAATTATGAAAAAATATTATTTACCTATTTTTGCTTTATTAATTTTTGTCGGATGTAGTAATCCTCCTCAAAACGATTCAAATCGAATCACATTAGGGAAAGTTCAAGGTGTAGTAGAAAAAGGTGCGAATCAAACAGACATCATGAAGGCTTTAGGCGCGCCCAATATAATTTCAAAAGACCGACAAGGCCGTGAAACCTGGACATATGATCGCATATCCCAAAACAGTGATGCGCAGTCTAGTGGTTTCTATTTTCTCATTTTTGGATCAAGTCGATCTAGCTCAAGTAAATCTTCAAAATCTCTTACAGCTATTATCACTTTTGATGATAATAAAAGTGTAGTAGACTTCGCGTATCAAAGCCTGGAGTACTAAATGCTAAGGAGCATGATTCGTCCTAAAACAAAACCAGGACGATTCTTTTATATTTCATTAATAGGTTATTTGATTCTTGGTATCTCTGGTTGCACCAACCCACCAAGAGCAGAAAAACCACCTACTTCAGTTGCTCGGGCAATGGAAACACGACCCTTCCAAGGAAACCTTAGAACTGTTTTGAAAGCTTCCATTAATTCACTTCAAGATATGGATTATACAATTGATGTTCTGAATTCAGATGTTGGATTAATTACAGCAAGTCGTACTACTGAACAACGCAAAGCATCTCTAACAGATGAGAAGCCACAGAAAACAATGACCGACAGCGAAAAAGCATGCCTTGTGATTGGTGCAGTTGCCGTAATTGCCGTGATTGCTGCAGCAATTTTTGGCGATGATGATGATGATGATGATAAAAGGAAGAGAGGAAGAAGGGGACGTTCTGGCCCAATTAATATTGGAGGTGATAGTCGAGGTGGAAATGATGGACCTGACGGACCGCGCATCTATCGATACAAAGTAACAATTAGCTTAGACGAACTAAACAATGGTGAAACTAATGTGCGAGTTAGTGCAAGCGGTGAAGTTGAACAAGATGGGAAAATCTTATCAACTGGTGGTATACATGAAGCTGAATTTTTTCAAAAGTTTTTTGCAGGTATGAATCAAGGCCTTTTCTTAGATCAAAACCTACCAAATAAAAACTAATCTATTTTATAAATCAGCTAATACCTCTTTAGCGTGTGTTTTAACGCTTACTTTTTTATAAGCTTTCTCAATTAAACCTTTTTCATCAATAATATATGTGTAGCGATAAATACCTTCATATTCACGACCATACATTTTCTTTATTCCCCATGCGCCATAATCTTTTAATACAGTTTTCTCTTCATCGCTTAGCATTGGAAAGTCAAAGCTTTGTTTATCACAAAAGTTCTTTTGTCTTTTTGATGAATCAGCGCTCATGCCTATAACTTCTGTATTTTTTAATTTATAATTTTTGAGTTCATCACGGAACCCTTGTCCTTCATTAGTTCAACCGGGTGTACTAGCTTTTGGGAAAAACCATAACACCACTTTTTTACCTAAGAAATCACTCAATGAAACATTACTGCCGTTTTGATCTGGCAAAGTGAAGTCAGGTGCTTTTTGTCCTACATCTAACATTAGCTCTCCTTATTTATTTCTATAGTAGTCCATCGAATACGTTCATCATTATTTGAAACCATATTATATACAGTTTGAATACCCTTTTTTTGTCCATTCCAAACTAAAGTATCAAAGGCTTCTTTAAAATCTACCCATTTATATTCAATATGTTCATCTGATAAAATGACATTTTTCGAATCCACTTCTATACCGAAAACTGGAACAAGGTTGACCCTGTCACCATGCTTCTCATAAAATTGACTTACATGATCTGCTACAAACATTTTAACTGGATCAAGCCCCGTTTCTTCTTTTAATTCTCGAATCGCAGTTTGCCAGGCCTCTTCATCTTTTTCAATTTTTCCAGCTACACCTTGCCAAAGGTGTTCATACAATTTTTTTTCATTTCTTTTTAATATAAGGAACTTTAAACCCTTATCTGTTTGTTGATACACATAACAATCCACAACTCTAACTTTTATATTTGCCATATATTATTTTAGTACAATCATTTTTTTATTCATAATCGTATTTCCTGATTCAAGTCGAGCAAAATATACTCCTGCAGGAACTAACTGACCTTGGTCATTTTTTCCATTCCAAATAAGTTTATTTGATAATGAAACGCCATTAATTAATGTCGCTACTTTACGTCCATATATATCAAACACATTCAATTTGACATGGGCCTCTCCTTTGACTTTGAATTCAATTGTTGTTGTTGGATTGAATGGATTAGGATAATTAATTAATAATTCAAAATTTTCGGGTATTTGTGGCAACCCTGCCANAGGAGCATTGAAATCATATTTATTTCTAGGCATTAATTTGTACTCACCATAAGTATAATGAACAATACCTGTTATACTTACATAANCAGTTCCTTCTTGAGGNTNAGGCCATTGCCCATCAAATAAATAATTATCGATAAAAACTGATCCAGTTNTATCAATAGCTCTCCAACGTTCATCTCCAGATTCGNNAATAATTAAATTTGGAATTCTTACAAGCACACCCTCATATCTTTCAGCCAATTCTGAGCAACCACCCGAAATTGATTTAGCATTTGATAGTACAGGTTCTATCGAATTACCTGAAGACAAAATAATTGTTGAAACAATATTTTTCATTTCTGTCATCCCGTAATATTCAACGATGTCACCTTTTAACTTAACTAGGTCACCAATTTTAGGAGGGGTGTAGCCTTCATTGACATAAACAAACATCCCTCCCCATTCTTTTTTTATAGGATCTTGAAAAAAGAAATTTGCGTAGGTTTGATCTGGACGAACTGCTGTAACCACACCCGAGACTTCTAATGTTTGACCTTCAAACTCTGATGGATAGCAATCATCTCCAGCACCCCTATCTTTTGCAAATTGAATATTGTAAGGTGTATATCCTCCAACAATAGGAACTGTTATTTTAACATAATCGATTGAACTCTCATTATCATTATCAGTTATTTCTAATCTGAAAATAAAATTTGTAGTTCGATTTATTTCTGGAACAACAAAACTAGCTTTAACTAGTAGGTTATCCTTGATACTCACTTTGGGTCCAGAAGTCTGACTCCACTTGTAACTTATGATCGAACCATTTGGATCATAACTTTCAGCTCCATCCAAAAATACCTTATCATTAATTGCCGCCACTTGATCGCTTCCTGCATGTGCAACGGGACTAGTAGAGTTTTTAGAGGTGTGAATAATTTTTGCAATAACTGGGTAATGATCTGAACCAAAGTATATAGCTTCAGCAATACTATCAGGAACAGCAGTATTCCCACCATCTGTTATTGACTTATTAAAATGATTTCCATCATTTCCTATAACAGTATAAGATCCTTCTAAATATTTTAGATCTGGATCTTTAGAAGTAAAATGATCTGAAAATAATATGAAATCAAATCGATCATCTAACCCTCCTGATGCTCCCCCATCACTCAACTGATTTTCACGAGTAGATTGCGTGAACTTTTCAACATGAGAACCTTCATTACGAACCCANCCTCCAATAGGGTCCTCAAGGTCAACTGTCATACTATCAACCAATAATTTATACGCGGGCTCATTAGGTCCATATACATTAAAGTCGCCTGCAAGGATATAGTGATAATCATTATTCATTTGAGAAACATATTTATATAATTCCTTAGCCTCTTCCCACCTCTGTTCAGATTCAGATAAACCATTACTTGCTTTTAAGTGAGCCCCAAAAATTGTAAATGGAGAAACATTCGCATGGGCATTTTTGATTGATAATGTATATCCCGATATATCTCTTAAGACCGTAGGAATGAATTTATATGAAGTTAGATCAAACTTAGATTGTTTATAAATAATCCCACTTTTCATCCACTGCGAATTAGGTAGTGGACCTGCTGTAAAAATTTTACTATCTTTATTAAATACTTGATCCAACAATAGATCGATACCGCTTTGGTCATCAATTTCTTCTAAAACAATTAGGTCAGGCTTTACATAATCAACAACCTTTTTAATATATATTGCTCTGTCAGTTGAATTTCCATTAAATCGCAAAACATTATAATTCATAATAGTCAAAGTATCCTGCTGACCATTTATAAAAAAAATAAAAAATAAAAGCGGAAATCGCTTAATTAATTTCATCTTCAATAATTACTTAACTACGTTAGATGCAAATTCAAATTGATATCCATCAGCTAATAATTTTGGCAATGCATCTTNTATANCCTTTAATGTATTNGGCTTAGCATGTCCAATAGCTACTGCGATTCCTTGTTTTTGAGCTANACGTGCCANCTCATCAATTCTTTCAGAAATCTTATCTTTTGAATCATCATTATCTAAGAATACATGGCGCCGAATAGTTGGGACTCCAATTGATCGCATTATTTCTTCTGCGACCGTTTTCGATGTAGTACGACTATCTATAAAAAATTTATTATTCGCTTTAAGTACTGAACCTAATACACTCATCACTTTTCCATTTGTGGTAGCTTTCGACCCTTGGTGATTATTCATACCAATAGCCTCTGGCATTTCTTTTAAAACTTCCCTAATACGCCATTCTACTTCTTCGCTCGTCATTCCTGATTTAATTTTATATTCATCTTCACCAGGGGTATTTAAACTTGATTCCATGGGCATATGAATAATCACTTCCTTGCCAGCAGCAAAAGCTTTTTGTGCAAATTTTCTACTTTGTAAATGTCCTGGAATAATTGCACATGTAATTGGAATATTTAAATCTAAAAACCCATCTGATACAGAATCATTTCTATACCCAAAGTCATCAATAACTAAAACAATTGTTGCATTTTTTTTAGAAGTGGTATCAACGATACTAGTATCTTTAATGACCTCTAAGGTATCTACATCTAGAGTGATCTTAGATTTCAATTGGTTAGTACTTAATTTACTATAGGCTATGTAATTACTTATTAATAGACAAAGAATAATGCCTGACAAAACTGCTATTATTGATTTATATCTAAATAAAATATCCTTCATGGCAAGCGTACTGAAATATCAATGATTTGAGGCATCCCTAAATGTTGATTTCCCCATTGAAAACCATATCGAACTGTGTATACTCCAAATTCAATACCAATACCACCTGAAAGCGCTCTAACATCTTTATTTGACATTATTGTACCACCAAATACCAGATTTTTATAACGATTATTCATACCAGCATATAAAATTGGATCACTTACAAGGTGATTAGATTCAATTGCAGAAAATACTGAAAACTGATTAAGATCATAAGATAGTGAACCAATAACTTTCTTTGGCAGGTCAGGTTTATCATTAATAATAGAATTCATTGAACCAAAATTTAATGCTGAAATAGATAATTTTATTTTTTCAAAAATTTTCCATCCTAGTCCAAGGTCCACTGAAAAACCAGATGAACTTTCCTGATAAATTTGAAAATTAATCATTTGAAGGCCCAATCCTAATTGGATATCTCCTCGTTCAATACTGAAAATGCCCTTAGTGGACAAACCATATGCAGCGTAATGACCTAATGGCTTTGACGTTGGCTTATTTGGCCTTAACTCAATATCATCCATACCTAAATAGCGGATATTAAAAGCACCACTTGCACTTCGCAGTTGACCTTTCCAGTTAAAACTGAATGACTGAATTCCAGCTAGCCAACTTCCATACGCCAAACTTAGCTCTGGTGAACGATTAATATGATTAAGTGATGCTGGATTCCTCCATGCAGTTTTAAAAAAAATTAGGTCATACGCTGAAGTAGGAACGGATAAAAATTGAGTCCCTGTTGCTAATAAATTGGCAAAAAATAAACTTATGGTAATTTTTTTAAAATGAAATAGCATATGTAAATATATGAGCTGCTCCAGCAGGATTTTCAAATACAAATGCGTAATCTAAACGGGCATTATTTTCTTTAATAAATGACCAATCAAGGCCAACACCGACAGACATACGCCTATTTCCCAACCCTGCTCTAAAATAATAATTATCTAAATATTGATATTCAGTCCCTAGACGTACTGTATATCCAACTGTTTCGCTTGCATTCATTAATATTCCGCCATCTGCTGTAACATAAAATTCATTATACTGTAAAGTAGTGCCCAGTCTGTATATTGTTGGAAATTGCTCAGCATAAACTTTTCCTTTTTCAAAAATTTTATCTGTTTTCCATTGATATCTAGAATTTAAATCTTGAATCATAAATGCTAGATTTGCACCAGAATTAGTTTTGACAAAGATTCCAAAATCCATACCAATACCTTTACCGGAAAGATCTACTTCATTAATTGGTAATTGATGTCTAAGAATTTTGACATTGATCCCTGCTGAGAACCAAGGAAATAATTGCTGTGCGAATGAAACCATAAAAGCATCTTCAGATGTAGATAGATATTGTGTGTGTTGTCCTGCTCCCGTTCTTCCATCAATTTTATCTACACCAGCACTAATCCATGCTACTCCTAAACTTGCTGTAGGAGGTAACGGAATCGAAAAATTAGTGGCAGTAAATCGACGATCTAAAGGTAATAAATGATGACTGAAACCAAGTTGCCTTCTTTCTAAGAAAACCATAGATGCAGGATTATGATATGCAGCAAAACCAGGGTCAATTTCAGCAGTAAATGCACTCCCCATAGCCATTGAACGCGCCGATGAACCCATTCTTAAAAAACTACCAGCGAAAGAAGCATAGCTCTGACCATTTATAAATGTCAAAGCTAGAATTAAATATATAATTTTTGGTTTAAAATATTTTATCATTTAATTACAATTAATTTTATCCATTTAACTTTTTGATCATATTCTAAACGTATAAAATATGTGCCATTATCAACCATCCGCCCATTTTTATCTTTACCATCCCATTTTAATGAACCAGTCGATGCTTGTCGTCTATCAAATTGTTTTTGCAAGACTGGCTCCATTCCAAAGTTGAAAATATCCATTTTAACAACAAGAGATAATTTTATATCAGCATGAATATGAACATATCCAGATCCTTGTAATTGATTGTGCTCATATGGAGAGAAAGGATTTGGATATGCGTAGACTTCATCAGGGTCAAAGTTTGCTCGATATATCTTCCAGTTCGTTCCATCCGAATCCATTGCTCTGGCCAAGCCATCCCATGAACCAATCCATATAGTGGAAGAAGATGAATAATAGGATCTTGTATCATATGATACACCTACAATTTCATCACTAAGGATTTCATCCATATCATATACACCTGTGGAACCAAGTTTTATAGCTTGCTTTACTTGATTATAACGTGCCCATGGTTTATCAATATCAAGCGGGTTATCTGTCAATGTTTTCCAAAGCCCTGAACTACTTGCCACAAGCACAATAGATCCAGAGGCATCTATATTGTATGCACGCTTTCCAATTAATGTACTATTCCATGTGTATCCATCATCAACAGTAAAACTCACACCATTCTTTTCACCAGCTTCTGCCGCAACTGTTGCTCCCCAAATAATATTGTATCCTTTATATTGTTGAACAGCTAAGTCAACAACGAACCCTCCTGATAGTCCATTATTTGCAGATGTATAGTGGACCCAATCTACACACCCAAGTGCCCCAATTATTCCACGATTAATTCCATTAGCAGTTCCCACCCAAACTGTATCTGCATAAGCAACTACAGAAAATGCTTTATGATTATGATTCCCACCATCCACAGGATCTCGAGGATTTAAATAATAATCCTTTAAAATATTATTTTCGTAACTCGCCTTCTCACATGTATTTAGCACCTGATCACCATCTTGAGGTAAAGGTACACGCTCCCAAATTTTTAGTGCAAGATTATATCGCCTAAGACCTCCGGCCCAACTTGCTATCCAAATGTAGTCTTTAGTAATGGCTGCATCATAAGTTACATTTGCTTCTTTAACTGTAATCGGTAATCCTTTAAAATATTTTTTGGCAAACGGTGCCAATGAATCTTTTTCCGTATCTATTGGCTGCTCAAAATATGTCCAATCAATTGACTCACCAGTTGCATCTAATGTATATATCAATCCATTCCCAAGCGTAATATTCTCGCCACTTTTTGCAAATGCTGCAATTAAAGTTTTATTATATGCTGCTATAGCAGTGACTCCACCTACAGGTGTTTTATCTTTTAAATTAGCAGATAAATTTTCCGTCGAATTTATTGTGTACATTGAAGTTGAATCTTTCAGGACAGCTAATCCTGAGCCTGTTCCCAGCCAAACTACAGTATCCCCCTGCTGGACAATATCGCTAACCATATTGCTCTTTAGTCCTTTATAAGCTGTGGTATCAAATGCAAAATCCTTCATTTTATACAATGTTGGGATCAAGGCCTGGGAGTAAGAAAAACCATATATGATCAAAATATATTGAATTAACTTTTTCATTTAACGATTAAAACCCTTTTTACAGTATCACTATATGCACTAGAAAAATCTTGAGCTTCAAATGTCCAATGAAATGTCCCAGGTTTTTCATTTTCAGTTATTACTACTGTTCGAGAAAATTCGCCATCGCCTTTTTGTAAATCACCAGATGAATCTTTATCTCCATCATCATACAATAATATGGGATTACCACCATTCATCCATGAATCTTCACCAACATTATAAGATCGGAAAAAAACGCGCTTCACATCATCAATGCCATTAGGATCTGAGACAACCGCTGTAACTAAAAACTCCACAGTATTTACTACATTTGGATCAGTGCTAGGGCTTGGGATTTCTATTGTTGTAACTGGTACCGTAACTTTTTCTATTTTTGGACGAATATTTCCCAATAAAAAATTTGCTGAATCAGAAATACTTTTCGTACCATATAGAGCCAGGATCGAAAGAAATACTGAATCCTTTGCTGTTGATGGAATTACATTATTAATTGAATCACTTTTATTGAAAAATTTTCTACTGTAGGATAGGTCTTTTGATATCATATCTCCTTCAGTTCCATTATCTAAAAGTCCAATTGTATCTGCAGTATTTGATAGTTTGACTCCTTTCCACAGAACCATAACTGAGTCCAAACTTGATCCTTGATAATTTTTAATTAAGTTGGCCGACACAAACAGTTTATTTGATGCTTGTAAATAATGAAAATTCACATCTGAAATTGGGTACACTTCTTTTAAAACTTCAGATTCTTCACACCCAAGAATCAAAAGAGTTAAGAGAATGACAAGTTTTGATTTTAGTATACTATTTATCATTTTTGATTATAAATATGATGAACCATTAATGTACCAACTTCTCCAAGACCTTTGGGAGAACAATTTTCAACAATATCATTTTGAGTATGATGATAGTTTATTTTTTCATTTGGGTAGTCAAAGTCAATGATGTCTATAGCTGGTATGCCCGCTATTTCATAAAGGGGGACATGATCATCAAAAATCATATATTTCGCTTTTTTCTTAAATGTTTTTAATCCTAAAGATTCAGCGCTATCCCATAGCTCCATTACAAGTGATGGATTTTGCTCATATGAAAATCTCTCTATATAAAACTCAGGCTCTCTATCAGCAATCATATCTAGGTTAATTGCATAATCAGGATAATCAATTGGGAGATTTCGCGCAAAATACTGCGAGCCTTTACAGTAAGACCATGAATCACCACTGGTACCATAATCCTCAGCATCAAATAAAACCAAATTCACACCAATCTCGGGTGTATGTTTTTTTAGTATATAGGCTAATTCTATTAAAACAGCAACTCCACTTGCTCCATCATTTGCTCCTTGAATTGGTTGATTTCTCCCCAAATCATTTTCTCCTCGATCAGCCCATGGTCTTGTATCCCAATGTGCAGAAATCATAATCTGTTTTGATGCCTTATTATTAAACTGTGCGATAACATTATTCATTAAAACTTTTGCGCCAGTTCGTGGCATAGTTTCAGTAAAAGATTGAACAATTACCGTATCAGCTAGAGATTCAAACGTACTAATATAGTATTCCAATGCTTTACGATGACCTTCAGATCCTGGATTCCTAGGACCAAATGCACATTGCTCTTTTAGATGACCAAATGCATTTTCACCACTAAAGAGTGGAACTTTAGTTTGACAACTAACTAACGTAATTAATAATAGATACCGAATATTCATTATTTTTTTCATTATCCTCTTATTGCTAAGTTAACATCAAAGCCAAAATC
>PASX01000026.1 GCA_002713455.1 Fidelibacterota bacterium | reverse complement strand
GTATCCACTCGTGGCCAATTGGAAAGATGCAGCAGCTTTTGGTACTGCATTACAGCAAGCAGGTGTTGCAATTACTCCAGAATATGTTGTCGCAGCAACCGCGCAGACATTAACTACATTTAAGCCTGGTGATAATGCGCCTGGATTTCCTAGGGATGCATCATTNAATAAAACTNNCCTTGCNNNTGCTGGTNTTNNAATGNNAGTGGATCTTCTTGATAGTAAATCTGCAACTGATAAAGGGACTTATACTGTTAAGGGAACTTATCCTTCATTAAGATTAGATCCNGANAAGTGTNNAACTTACTTAATGCTTCCNNCNCCTCAGATCANTGATANNGGNGATTGGTTCGCNAATTATGAAACTGGCAAATTTGAACTTTCTCCTGTAGTTGATATTGATCAAGTNTTACCTCCATTNGCAGATGGAACATTCAAAGTAAATCGTGAAGTAGANCCTGCAACCTTTTATCTTGAATTTTTAGATCGGGATAGNCATGATTCAAAATTTTCAGAAGTAAAACCTGGCAAGTCATGGGACACAAAAATGGAANNAGATAAAAGAGTAATTACTGGAATTGATGGACTTCCAACAAACGCTGCTGGTGGCTGGGACCCTGCTGCCTCAACAGATGCAGCTAGTGAAGCTTATATNATGNANGCTNNATTAGCANCTTGGGGTAACTATCTAACCTTCTATGCANTAAATGTACTTGGNGANCTNGNNACAAGAANANNNGATACAAAAAATCCTTTGGCAGATTATGATNCTTCTGGTGTAGTAGATGGAACGGATTTGTTTATGTATATGCTTGCNAACATACAAGCTGGTAATGATGCAAAAACAGGTTTTGGTATTCCTTATTCAGCCCTCGTTGATCTTGGAGATGGAACTGANCCTTCAAAATTCAAATTTAAAAATGATAGTGGAGCTGATTGGGTACTTNCTGGATGGACTGCTGGTGGAAAATTAAAATATCAAATGNAGGGTTTATGTATGCCTGTTAATGAGACTATTTTATTCAANTCATCTTGGGAAGAAGAAGAAGAACATGATCACGATCATGACTAAAAAGGTGGTTATAAGCACTCAATAGTCTTTTAAATTTTATTAAGTGTTTCGTTCAANAAAAATAGGGATGGTTATTAATTAACTATCCCTATTTTTATTAATAATTATGATAAANAATATTAACAAAAATATATACAATTTGTCTCTTCAGTTGTTCTGTTTTGCTTGGGCAAAACATCAACTTGAATGGTCAAATTACAGATTCTGATAGTGGAGAACCCCTGATTGGTGCAAATGTTATTATTGAAGGTAATGGCCTTAATACTGGTGCCGCTACTGATGCTCAGGGTAATTATTTAATTGAAGGTGTNNCCCCTGGTTCTTACGAAATTAAAATATCTTATATTGGATATAGTGATTTCACGACCACATTAGATATCTCATCTGAGACGTCAACTTTCAATGCAAAATTAAGTATTTCTGCTATTCAGCTAGATGAATACATCGTAACAGCTAGTCGTGGTAAACGTGAAAAGATCACGGATGCACCTGCAGCTATTTCTGTCATTTCTGAACTTAAAATTCGCAATGCAAGTAACCCAAACTTAGGAGATTATTTTAAGAATATTAAAGGAGTTGACTTTACAGCTTCCGGTCTTGANAGCTACAATCTTAGTGCTAGAGGCTTCAATTCAAGCTTTAGCAGCCGATTACTAACNCTTACTGATGGAAGAATGGCCAATGTCCCTTCTTTGCGATTAATTGCCTATAATGTTATACCATTAACGTCTGATGATGTAAGTCAGATNGAAGTAGTTCTAGGTCCGTCTTCTTCACTCTATGGACCCAATGCTCATGCAGGTGTTGTCAATATTATTTCAAAACGACCCCAAGACTCTAAAGGAACTGTTGTTGGANTAACNGGTGGTACAAGAAACTTCGCNAAAGCTCAAGTNCGACATGCTGGAACAATTGGAAACATGGGCTACAAGATGTCTTTTGTNCAATTTAATGCTGATGATTGGGAATATATTGAAGAAGATGAAAAGAANGCACATTANAAACAATGGCTAGANGATCTTGACGGAGATAAATTAGATGATTATTTTGACGATGGACTTGCATGGTGGGATGGTTGGGATATNAAAGTTGATCGAGACGGTGATGGAACTGTTGATACAACATATCTNGNTANNGATAATAAAGTCNANGATNGNGACNATGATGGNATTGATGATATTCCCCATTTNAAAATAAATAATACACGTTTTGATATTAGANCCGACTATAATTTTTCACCTGAGCANTTTNTAAGCTTGAATTATGGATTCGCTCAGGCAACAAATATCAATATAACAGGAATTGGCAGATATTTAGCAGATGACTGGATCTATCAATTCTATCAAGCAAGATAGGTCTACAAAAACTGGTTTGCACAAGCGTACATCAATACTTCTCTATCTGGAGATACTAGAAATATGCGTACAGGAGGAATTGTTACAGATCATTCAAAATTTTTCCATTTTCAGTTTCAACATAACTTAGATTTCAATTTTTTGAATACAAAATTTATCTGGGGTGGAGACTACCAACGAACAATGCCTGAAACATTTGGAACGATTCTTCCTGATGGAAAACCAGGGCGAAATCCGATCAGCTTTGGTAGTGATGGAAAAGATAATGATGGTGATGGAAAGGTTGATGAATGGGATGAATTACTTCTAACCAATGAATTCGGTCTCTATGCTCAAAGTCAATCCAAACTAAATGATAAATTTCAACTAATACTTTCAGGCCGAATTGATCTTCATAGTGGACAACAAGAGGATGGCGGAATTAAGTTCTTAAAAGATCCATTGTCAGGTGAGACAATGGAATATTTTCCACAAATTTCACCTAAAGTTGGATTGTTATATAAACCATCAGACAACCAAACCTTTCGCCTAACAGCTGCACGTGCATTTAATACTCCTTCTTCTCAAGGATTATATCTNGAAGTATTAGCAGCACAATATTCTGTATTCCCAGTTTATGCGCGTGGCAATAAAGATGGGTATACTTTTAAGCGCAATGCATCTGGTGACCTTATGATGTTTGATGTCCGTGCTGGATCAACCTCAGAATTTAGATGGGCAGAGATGCCAAAAGGTTCAGCTCTCTATATTCCTGCTGTTTTAGGAAGATCGGGACAATTTGTTAATGCAGAAGATTATACTAAAATTAAACCGGTACGCTCTGAAGAAGTTTGGACTTATGAGTTTGGCTATGCAGGTTTCATAGGAAAAAGAATGCGTGCATCCTTTGACNTNTATTATAGCACATACAGTGATTTTGTTAGTGACCTAACTTGGGTAACACCTGTTGTAATAGATACATCAGATGGATTCTACACAGTTGATAACCCTGATCCCAAGATATTGGGCTTTATACCAACTTCAGAACATAGTGGTATCAAGGATGGTGGTGATGGTATNCCGGGATATTACTATATTGCTTATNGCTCTTCTAAGTGGAATTCTACGATTCCATCTGGGTGGTGGTCAAAACCAGTTGATCAGCGGAATGGTACAAAACTAGATATTGCAGCTGGTGATACACTAGGTGCCTGGTGGACTGATGATGAAACTAATTTTGAAAATCCTGTAAACCTCATGCTGACCAATATTAATTATGGCCAAGTTGATCTGTGGGGAATGGATGCTAGTTTATATGCGTTTATTACTCCTAAAACAACCTTAGATGTAAATTTTTCTTTATTAGGAAAAACTAGATTTTGGAATTTTTTAACTCGGTCTTACGATCCTGTCAATGCACCTAAATATAAAGTTAATGCAAAGGTTGCATATAATGCCTCAAAAGGGTTTCATGGAAATCTAGGCTTTAGATATATCCCTGAGTTTGAATGGGCAGCTGGTGTACATTATGGAATTATAGATCAATATCTAGTGTTTGATACGATGGTTGGATATAAATTTTCAGGGAAATATGACCTATTGTTAAATATTAATAATCTTAATGATGATATACATCGAGAAATTATTGGTGGACCTAAACTTGGCCGTCATATCACTTTAAAATTGAACGCTAGATTTTAAAGTAACCAACCCGTTACTACTATTCACCTAACGAAACTATAACTCGCCCTACTTGGCCACCTTTAAGAATGGATTCAATTTCCTGATCTAATTCATTTAAAGTAATTGTCCTTGATAAATCATTAAGATTGATTTTCCATTCATTTGCAAATAACGTCCATATTTCTTCTTTCTCAGATATAGGAATATTTCCTGAATCAATACCAATAAGACTATTTCCTCTTAATATATAAGGGAAAATAGTGGTTTCAATAGTTGACCCTCCAACTAATCCACAACAGGCAACTGAGCCACCCAGATTAAGACATGTCATAAGTCCAGCTAACATTTTACCTCCAACAACATCGATCCCAATATCCCATTTCCCACTTGCAAGTGGGTGGTTAAAATATTCGGCTAATTGATCACGATTTATTACTTCAACTGCACCTATTGATTTTAAAAAATCCCCTGAATCAATTTTACCAGTTACAGCAGTAACATGTGCTCCCAGTTTAGATAATAACTTGACTCCTAGGCATCCGACTCCACCTGTTGCACCAGTTACTATAGCAATCTTACCTTCAATTCCATTTTTTTTCTGGAGTTC
Organism: Fidelibacterota bacterium; assembly: GCA_002713455.1. Classification (GTDB taxonomy): domain Bacteria; phylum Fidelibacterota; class Marinisomatia; order Marinisomatales; family TCS55. The sequence goes on along the minus strand of PASX01000026.1, from coordinate 14,212 downwards.
GCGTATACACAGTCCAGCAGTCATACCCGCCGTACCTAAAATTATAGATTCTTTTTTGGTTAATCCTTCTGGCAATAATGCAACCCATTCCTTAGGCACTCGAATATATTCTCCAAATCCACCCGAAGTATTTTGGCCTAGATCATATCCAGACACAATCACTGTATCTCCATCATTAAAATCAGAATGACTTGAATCTTCAACTGTTCCAACGGCATCAATTCCTGGCGTGTGTGGATATTTCTTAGTTACCCCCTTGTTTCCAGATGCTGATAGTCCATCTTTATAATTCAATGAAGAATACGCAACGCGAATTAATATATCGCCTTTCGGAAGATCATCAATATTTTTTGAGATGATTTGGCTTGAAAACGAACCATCTTGGTTTTCAAAAACAGTAAATGCTTTAAATGAAGAACCCACTATTTANTTGGGCAATGTACCCATATGTTTAGAAATAATTTTTAACATAATTTCGTCAGATCCACCCCCGATAGAGTTCAATCTACCATCTCTATANACTTTTGATGGATAATTTTCCCAAGTGAAACCCATTCCACCCCAAAATTGTAAACATACGTCAGATACTTCTCTAATNAGTCGGCCACTCTTNAATTTAGCCATACTGGCAAGATANGTTACATCNTGACCATCAATAAGGTTTTCACANGCACGATAAACCAATGATCGTAATGCTTCTATCTCNGTTTGTAATTCNGCTAAACGAAAATGAATAGATTGATTAAAGATTATCGGCTTACCAAAAGCCTGCCTTTCTTTACAGTATTCAATCGTTTGAGACACACATTGATCAAGCACAACTAAACAGCTNACAGACATAAAAATTCTTTCTTCTTGAAACTGCTGCATTTGAAGTTTAAAACCATCACCTTCAGGTCCAATTCTATATCGTTGAGGAATGCGCACATCATCAAAATAAACTGGCGCCGTATCTGAAGCAAGCTGACCTAACTTATCTATCTTATCTCCAATGCTAACNCCTTTAAGTTTTGANGGAATAATTACTAAAGATTTATTATTATGAGGACCATCATTCCCTGTATTTACTAAGGTGCAAAAATAATCTGCTTGAGTAGCATTGGTGATCCACATTTTGTCGCCATTAATTATATAGTCATCGCCGTCTTTACGAGCACTTGTTTTTAGCGCAGCCACATCTGANCCTCCAGCNGCTTCACTAACAGCAACTGCAGAAACAAAATCGCCACTTATACTTGGTTCTAAAAATTCTTTTTTTAACTCATCACTGCCATATCGATCTAGGGCTGGTGTCGCCATATCGGTCTGTACACCAATCGCTGTAATTACACCTAAATCAGCTGCATACCCAAGTGCCTCCGCAAATACCATCCCAAAACTATAATCTAAATTCATACCACCTACTTCAGCACTTTTTGTAATTCCTAATAAATCTAAATCTCCCATCTTTTTAAATAATTCATGAGCAGGAAATGCTTTATTTTTTTCCCATTCTTCTGTAAAAGGTTTGATCTCATTTTGTGAGAAATTTTTAACCGTTTCCGATAAAGATTTATGTTCTTCTGTAAACTTCATACTATTCCTCTCTTGCCCAAAATGGTTTTCTCTTTTCAAAAAATGAAGCAAGTCCTTCTTGACCTTCTTCACTAATAATAGAACTAGAAAATAACTCTGCTGCATTTTCAGGGTTAACTAGATTATTATTAGATAAAATTTCTTTTGTTATAGCTATTGCATTAGGAGCACATTTTTGTACTTGATTCTTGATTTTCAAGATAATATCATTTATTTCTGATTCATTATTAACTAAATAATCAACCATACCCATTTCATAAGCTTCTTGACCATTTATAATGTTCCCCAATAACAACATTTTTCGAGCATTTGCAAAGCCTAATCGGTTTAATACATATGGTGTGATTTGTGCAGGGGTTAATCCTATCTTAGTTTCAGTCAAAGCATACTTTGCATCAGACATAGAAACTAACAAATCACTTGCACATGCAATTCCAAAAGCNCCNGCCATCGCAGCNCCTTCAACAACTGAAACAGTAANCTGNGGCGTCTTGCTAATCATTTTAAAAATTTCTCCAAACTTNTTACTCATTTGTAAAGAAATTTGGTGCGATTCATCGCCACCAGAAGAAATTTTCTTTAGTCCATCTAGATCTGCACCAGCACAGAAAATACCCCCCTTCCCACGAAAAATAATTCCTCGGATTGACCTATCATCTTTAATTGCCAATAATGTATTTTGAATATCCTCAATCAAATCATTAGAAAGTGCATTCCTCTTTTCTGGTCGATTGAACCAAAAAGTTAACCAACTTTCATTTAATTCAATTATAGAATGTTTTGTTTCAGGCAATTGAGCCATAAGATCTCCTTAATCTCATTAATTACATACGTGCGACACCGAAGCTATTAGGCTTAAGTGTTCTACTTTTTGCTTCTTTACAGGTTTGTAAAGTAAAACTAAGAATTTTTCTAGTATCACGGGGATCAATAATACCTTGATCAAGTAAACATCCTGATACATAAAAAATATCGGACTGTTTATCATAATGTTCAACCATTTGTTTTTCTTTATTTTCCAATTTTTCTGTATCCAATTCTTCATTTTTTCTTTTTGCAGATGCTTCCATTACTTGTCTCATTGTAGATGCAGCTTGTTTTCCGCCCATGACACCTATTTTTGCATTAGGCCATGAAAAAAGAAAATCAGGATTGTATCCATGACCGCACATTCCATAATTTGCAGCTCCAAAACTTGCACCTGCAAAAATTGTGATCTTAGGAACTTTGGCATTTGATACAGCCTGAATCATCTTGGAACCATGCTTAATCATTCCCGCTTGTTCATATTTTTTCCCAACCATATAACCAGTTACATTATTTAAAAAAATTAATGGTATATCTATTTGATCGCATAGCTGAATAAATTGAGCTGCTTTATTTGCGCCCTGCGTATCTATTGGTCCATTATTAGCTAATATGCCACATTTATGTCCTTCAATTTCTGCCTGAACACAAACCATGGTTATACCAAATCGTGGTTTTATTTCCATAAAATCTGAACCATCAACAATTCTTGCAATCACTTCTCTAATATCATACCCCCGTTTATAATCAACGGGAACAATTCCTGGGATCTCATCTATATTGTATTTTGGATCAGTAAATGGAATTAACTGATTCTCTTGATTAGGTACTTGCCAATTAAGTTTGTTTACTAGATCTCTAGCAATATTTAATGCCTCTGAATCATCTTTTGCCAAATATTCTACCAATCCAGTAATGACCGAATGCATTTCAGCGCCGCCTAATTCTTCATTGCTTGCATCTTCACCCGTAGCTGCTTTTAATAAAGCTGAACCAGCCAACGCAGCTGTCCCATTATTTTTTACACCAATAACATAATCACTCATCCCAGTATGGTAGGCACCTCCTGCCGTAGACATACCGTGTAAAACAGCTATGGTGGGAATTCCTGCTGCACTTAATCGTGCTTTACCATAGAAAAAAGCTCCAAAATTTGCCCAAAATTCAACCGTATAATTAAGTAAATTAATTCCAGCGCTTTCAACTAAATGAATGAATGGCAATTTTTGTTTCATAGCAATATCAATACACCCTAATGCCTTTCCAATTGTCTTATCTGTTGCAGCTCCAGCACTAATACCGCTATCATCTACTAAAATCATGCAACGAGTACCATTCACAAAACCAATGCCCGCTATCATATTTGCCCCAGCAATACTCGTTTCGGGATCTGGGTCTTGAACCAAATAATTCGCCATACTATATAAATCTAAAAATTCAGAATCAGGGTCAACTAAAGCATCTAATCTTTGACGAGGAGTTAATTGTCCTCGCTCTTGAAATCGAGGTTTTTTTTCATCAGATTTTTCTCTAGCACGATCTAATATATTTTTTCTTTGTTTAATAAGATTCAACATATCATCACTATTTTGAGTAAACTGATTTGATTCTGAATCAACTTTTGAATTAAATATAGACATCTTTTTTTCCTATTAATTTCTTTTCTACTTAATCTAGAATTTCTTTTTTCACTGGAATTTGTATCTCTAATAGCTGTTGCGCATAGGCTTTCCCTTGTGGATCAATTCTTAAACTTGACATTCCACCTCCACCTAATGAATTCCTAAGTAAAATATTTAGTCCACTAATACCAGGCACATCCCATATATTTATTTCTCCATTCAATAAATGTGAAAAATAATCAGCAATAATCTCTGGCTTTAAACCATTTCGTATGTAGGGTAAATAAATGGGTTTTCGAGCAATAACACCAATATTCGCATGATCACCCTTATCCCCACTCCTTGCAAAGGCAAGCTGTTGTAATGGCACACTGAAATCAGTTTCAATATCTTCATAGATTATTTCGTTATTATCTGATTCATTATATTTATAGGATCCATCTAATGTGATATTAGCTGGGGTCAAAAATCCATCAATATCCAGTTCAATTTTAAAAAATGATTTATCCAATAAAAATGAGTAAAGCTTTATGGATGGAGAAACGGAAGGTCTTCCGCCCAAAAAATTCATTACTCCTGAGACCATCCCGGTTGAAGCTTGTGCTATTTCGCGTGAAAAAATAACAAGTGCTTCTTTTATATCATGAATCGCCATTACTCTGAGAACAACCTCTCTTGATTCAACTGCACGTTCTTTTGGTGCATAAATAGAATCAGTACCTAAAATAGATATCGAAGTTTCTTTAATTCCATCTATTCCNTTTTGATCAAGGATTTTATTTGTCTTTGATAAAATCGCTTCACTAACAATTTCTGATTTTTTTAAAGCGTCTTTTCCACCAATGACTAATGTAGCAGCTACCCGAAATCCATCTTGATATGTAGTAGAAACTTTATAAGTTTCGCTAGGAGCTAATCCTTTTGATCCAGATACTGAAACTTGATTATGACCAATTTCTTTTATTTCTACTTTAGAAAAATCACAAACTACATCAGGTAATATATATGCATTAGGATCTCCAATTTCATAAAGAAATTGTTCTGCTACTGTGCCAAAGTTTACTAGACCACCGGTCCTTTCTGGTTTAGAAACAACAAAATTTCCATTTTTTTGAACTTCAACTATGGGAAACCCCATATTTTCAAATTCATCGATTAAATGCCAATCCGTAAAGTTTCCACCTGTACATTGAGCTCCACATTCAATAATATGCCCTGCTAAACTACCAGCAGCTAATAAATTATAATCTTTTGCCCCCCAATTAAATTCATGCATAAGTGGACCTAAAACAAGAGCAGTATCAACACAACGACCTGNAATTACAATATCAGCTCCATTAGCTAAAGCTTCTTGGATAGGTGTCGCACCTAAATATCCATTCATACTAAGGATTTCATCCGGTAAAGTCTCACCGTTATCTATATCCCGAATATTCATATTTTGCAATTCTTGTTTNCGATCNATAATATTATCACCTCGAACNAAAATAATTTTTAAATCTATATNTAATTTTTCTGCTTCAATTTTAAGAGCATCTCTACATGCNTCCAGATTAATACCACCAGCATTNCTAATTACTTTGATATTTTTCTTTTTTATTTCAGTTAAATGTGGAGCAATCTGATTAATAAAATCTGGNGTATATCCCATATCAGNATTTTTCATCTTTGCTCTCGCTAATATTGACATAGTGACTTCAGCTAGAAAATCAAAAACTAAATAATTTAGATTACCTTTATTAATTAGCTGATAAGCTGCAGAAGAAGTATCTCCCCAAAATGCTGATGCACAGCCAATTCTTATTGATTTATCANTTTTTATCATGATTCAANACNTATTGAAGAGTGCCCCAATANCTTTTTTTGACCTTCCATGTCTTCCACNATTAACTTAACCCTAATCATTTCTTTGTTATCTACTAAACTTCTTTCTACTACTTTACCTTTACACACCAAGGCTTGATTTAAATGTGTCATATTAGAAAACTGAACACTGAAGTTTACGATATTTGAATGTGGTACCAAATTAGTTAGCATTCTACCCAAAAAAGACATCACTAGCATTCCATGGGCAATAACATTAGGTAACCCAGATTTTTTTGCAAAAATAGGATCAGTATGTATTTGATTATGATCGCCAGAGGCTTTTGCATATAAAATCAAATCAGATTGTTGGAGAGCATCTATTTCTAGCGTGGGAATTTGATCACCAATTTTACAGTCCTTATAGTTCCATAACATGATTTTATATTACCACCAATGTTGATTTTGCTTTAGCAACAATTTTTTCATTTTGATTTAAGTAGGTTGATTTAAAAACAATAAATTGTAGTTGACCATCTTTTTTGTCAAAAATATCTCCTATTTCTTGATACATTGTTATTGTATCACCTCCATAAACCTTTAAAAAATATGAGTACTCCTGATTTGCATGGAGAAACCGACCCATATTTATATTTAAGTCTCTAATATACTTATATGGGTCTTCTTGTTCATATGCAACAGTTGTCAAGAATGTTGGTGGTGCAAGTAGAGAAGGGTACCCCTCTCTTTTNGCATAATTTAAGTCATAATATANTGGATCAGTTTGACCTGTTGCTTCAGCAAATAGTTTAATTCTTTCCTCAGTTACATTAAATATGACTGGATCATATTTTCTNCCAATAAATGAACGATCAAGTTGTTTTTTCATTTTATTTAAAAAACATCTCCTTTTTCAATCATNTCATCTAATAATCTTGGTGGAGAAAATCGTTCTCCATAAATATTGGATAANTNTTTTGCTCTTGTTTTAAAATTATTAATACCATAATCACTTACGAACTGGAGNGTNCCTCCTTTAAATGCAGGGAATCCCCATCCAAGTATACTACCTATATTTGCTTCAGCCACAGATCTAAGTATATTTTCTTCATAACATCGAATTGTTTCTATAGCTTGAATNAAATAAAATCGTTCAATGATTTCTTTCTCAGATAATGGTTTTTTTGAAANAGGAAAATGTTTTTCAAGATCTGNCCAAAGATATTTTTTACCATTTTTAGGGTANTCATAAAACCCTCCTCCTCCAGCACGNCCAGTACGNTTAACACTATCAACCATAAAATCTATTACTTTATCCCATGGTCCAATAGGTAATTCTTTCCCCTCAGCTTTTAGTTCTATCCACATCTGATCTCTAATACTTGCAGCTAAACCTATATTTATCTCATCAACAACGGCTAATGGACCCACTGGATATCCNGCTTTTTTTCCTGCGGACTCAATATTCTGTGCAGGGTTGCCTTCAGCAATAAGTGCCATACCTTCACTTGTATATCGTTCAAATACTCTTGATGTATAAAAACCTCTACTATCATTCACCACNATCGGTATNTTCTNAATTTGCAAAACATAATCAAATGCCTTCGCCAAAGTTTCTTGAGAGGTCTTATCACCTTTAATAATTTCAACCAATTTCATTTTATGGACTGGTGANAAAAAATGAATTCCAATAAATTTCTCTGGATTAATTGATTGNTTCGCTAATCTTGATATAGGAATTGAAGAAGTATTTGAAGCAAAAATACCATCAGANTTTAAATAATGTTCTGATATTTTAGTTACTTTGCCTTTTAATTNTCTGTCTTCGAATACAGCCTCTATAATAATATCGCATCCGTTCAGCTTACTATAATCATTAGTGGAATTTATTCTATTTAAAATATGATTTACTCTTTCTTGATCAAGAATTTTATGACTCAATCCTTGCTTAAGTATTTTATTAATCCTATCTAAACCATTATTCGCAATATCTTGAGATACATCTGTCATAATAACATCTATACCTGCGAGAGCACTTACGTAAGCGATTCCGTGCCCCATTAATCCTGATCCTAAAANACCAACTTTTGAAATTTTACTAATNTCATGATTTGATGGACGACTCACNCCATCTTTTATTTCATTTAGTTGAGACCAAATAGATTCTAAGATTTTTTTTGGTATTTTCTCATCTTTCTCAAATTTAAATGTCATCATTAATTACTTTAATTATACTAGATTATTTGACCTTTTAATTTATTTAAATGAATTAAGCTTTAGAAAGAACTTCTCTTGAATAATTTTTTTTCTGAAATCTAGTATCTAGCAAAAGATATCTAATCATAATTATATTTCATTATGAGTTCGCTCACTTCAATTATCCTTGGCAATATACTTTTTTTTGTAGGTACTATTATTTTTTTATGGTCAATAAAGAGATATATAGAACGTAAAAAGTAATTNCATGTATCATTTGCAACATAAAATTTTAATATGGTATAAAAAAAGCAGGACCGCTGGAATCCTGGGAGCGGGGGAACAACCAGTATTCCTTAAAAGCAGTCCTACAAAATATACTAANAACTTATCTCTTACTNCAAAATTGGTCAAGTATTTTTTCTTCAATCAAAAATACCTAATAAACTAATGTTAGAAAATTTAATCATTTTAGATAAAACTGTATTTCGATTCTTTAATTCTACCACTGCAAANCCGTTATTTGATATAATAATGCCAATAATTACTGATCAAGATATTTGGGCGATACCTATCCTTTGTCTAATTTTATATTTATCACTAAAAGGAGGCCGAAGAGGACAAATTACTTCAGTAATTTTAATAATAGTAGTTTCATTAGCAGATTTTTCATCTGCGCAAGTATTAAAACCTTTTTTTGCCCGCTTGAGACCTAGCCATGAAATGCTTGATGGAATAAGGATTCTCATGGGAAAAGGTGGTAAATACGGATTTGTTTCTTCCCATGCAGCTAATATTTTTTCNGCAGCAGTAGTATTATCATATTTTTACCCAAAAAATAAAAAAATATTCTTTACAATNGCCAGTCTAGTTGCATTTAGCCGAGTATATGTAGGCGTACATTATCCTGCTGACATTATATTTGGAGGATTATTAGGATATGGGTTAGCCTGGGCAGTATTAAGTATGTGGGTTATAATTAAAATGCGGGAAATAAAAAAAGGAAATAAATGGGTAATCTATTAATTTGGCAAAGATCCATCAGGAGGATTTAGTGGGTAATCGCCAAAACCATCTTTCTCTGAAAGTGCTATTTCTCCATTTGACTTTTCAAACCTTTTTATATTATCACCTAACGCGGCTAAAAATGCCTTAGCATGTTGAGGGGCCATAATTACTCTGGAATGGACTCTTGCCTTTGTAACGCCTGGTAAAATTTTTGTAAAATCCATTACAAACTCAGCTGGTGAATGTGTAACGACGACAAAATTAGCATATTCTCCTTCGCTAACTTCCTGATTCAATTCAATATTTATCTGTTGTATGTTTTTATCTTCTTTCATAATTATTTTCCACTACCCGATTTTTTTGTACCCCTTTTGTTAAAATCTTCCCATTCTTCTTCAATGCCTTCAAANTCTTCATATCCTTTAATTTCTTCATCTTCTGCCTTTTGTTTATACATTTCCATTTCAGATTCATATAAACTAAAGATGTCTTTTTTCTTCTCAAAATCATTAGGATCAACATCTTCTTCGTCATCAGGTTCCAGTCTTTCAACATCTTCACTGTAGACTTTTTGATCAAAAAAATCTAAATCTTCTACCATTCCATTTGCCATTAGAAATTCAAGAAAATCCAGAAAACGACGATCTTGAAGNTCTGTTTTACAAAGTTTACATGTTAACGATTCTCTGATTTCTGCTTCTTCTAAAGTCGCCTCACATGCGGGGCATATTATACCTTCTAACATTAATTTTTTCCTCTAAAATAGGAAACGAATATAATCGGGGCTAAATAGTACGTCAATCACTTTTACAACTATTTTTTATTTTTTTTAGCAATTGTTTTTCTGAAACAAGTATTTTTTGCCCTCTTCTCCTCTTTACAATCTCCGCAGTTTTAATAAATTTTTCAAAAAGAACTTCACGATGCTTTCCTTTTACAAACCAAGTAAAAGGTTTAATAGTTTTAGGGGGAAATCCATCAGTGGCTATCATTGAACCAGGACCAATAACGGTACCGGTATTAATTAATGTTCCAATTGCAGTTTTAACATGATCACCTATAAAGCATCCAACATGGATTTTGCTAGTATCAACACTTTGACCATTAACATGTACTTTTACTGATTCATAATTGTTTTTTAAGTTACTATTTATAGTACCCGCTCCTAAATTTACCCATTCACCAAGAAATGCATCACCTAGATGACCCTCATGGACTTTATTAGTATACCCTTGAATAATTACTGAATCAATTTCTCCTCCAATTTTGCATGAATTTCCAATTACAGATTTTTTTATTTGAGTTAATGGCTCAACGTATGTACCACTTCCTATATAAAGTGGCCCTTTAAGATAAGATGGGCCACTAATCTCTGCTCCAACACCAATTAAAATAGGGCCTTCGCTAGTATCAAAAAATACACCTTCTTCAATAAGACATTCATCAGCAAAAATATTTTTAGTGTTAGTTTTCTGTTGGACGACATCTTCCATGAAATCTAAATCACCCTCAAAATAATTTGATTCATAATTAATTGTACTTGGAATCCTTTCAATTATTTCCCACAAGTATTCACAATATCCCACTTCTATATTACATTTATTTTTTATTTCTGGGATTGTATGCGTAGGTCCTCCATCTTTTAACCACTGTTTTCCTTGATCACTATTTAGATTTGCAGCAACAAAATTATTCTTATAGTAATAAATAGAATTTTCCTCAGTTAGATTTGATAAATCATCTTGTTCCCAAATAACATTCCCCAATAACCATAATCCATCATCTATAGATTGAGGGTTGACATTAAAATTAGGATATTTATCTCTCGTAATTTCTTCAAGATCTTTTCTAACAAAGATCGTTATATCTGAATTAGGAAATAGAAATTGTATTCTTTCTAAAAAAGTCTCTGAACCTATTCTAATATCAAATACTGGCCTAGTGAGAGACAATGGTTCAAAATTTAGAGATTTTTGATCTTCAAAAACGTAAATATTCATCCAATTCCTATTATTTGAAATATTTCCTTAAATCCGCTCTCTGCCAATTCTTCTCCAGTTCTTCTAACCATAATATTATAATAACTTTCTCCTTGATCGCTATAAAAACCCAATTTTAGAGGAGCCGGAACTTCAGCGCACAAAGTTGCAGAAATAGAAGAAAAATCTTGATTTAAATCTAAGACAGCATCCACTTCAATTTGATTACATGCTGAAATTAATTCTTTATCTGGCAACCCCAATTTATTTAAATCTTCTTCTGTATAAAGAATAAAATCATGAAATTCATTAAGATCTAACAAATTACCTACAACTGAACTGCCTAATATTTTTATCTGCTTTGATCTCTTTGGACCTAAAGCATTTTTCATTGATGAAATAAAACGATTAGCCAAATCAGCTTCCGTTGAATGCTCTGGAAGGATAATTAAAAAACTTTTAGGAACTTCGCCATTATTTGAAACACCTAAACTTTTATTATTAGCCTTATTTTTATTTCGAAAGCGATGCCACCAAAGTGCAGCTTTAGTTATTTTTGATTGTTCCAAATTGATACTAATGTTAGTTGTTCAACGTTCTAATCGGACTGAAAATTGTATTAACTTCTTAACTCTTGAAAGGAAAAATTAGTTGAGCGTCGGAAAAAAGATATTATGGGGAGGGCTTGGTTGGGTCTTAGGAGGACCAATTGGAGCTATTGTTGGTTATTCATTGGCAGGTATAACTGGTCAATCAATGAATAATTATGGATCAAGTTACCAAAAAAGAGAATATCCGAATACACAACCCGGTGATTTTATTGTATGCTTATTAGTTCTATTTGGAGCTGTAATGAAAGCAGATAATAAAATGTTGAAATCTGAATTAAATTTTGTTAAGAATTTTTTATCTAAACAATTCCCTCAGGACCAAGTGAAAAATTTTATGATTTTATTTAAGGATATAATCAAACAAGAATATCCACTTCGAGATGTATGTAAACAAATTGTACGTTCAATGGATCATCCAAGTAGATTGGAATTAGTTCATATCCTTTTTGGGCTCTCAAATGCAGATGGTCAGGCACATACTAATGAGATAAATCTTATTAGAACAATAAGTGGATATTTAAATATAAATATAAATGATTTTAATTCAATCAAGGCTATGTTCGTTCATAATACAATCTCAGATTATAGTATTTTGGAAATTAACCCAAATTCAACAGATGATGAGGTTAAAAAAGCCTACAGAAAAATGGCTATAAAGTATCATCCTGATAAAGTAAGTCACCTNGGAAATGAATTAAAAAATATTGCAGAAGAAAAATTCAAATCAGTAAATGATGCATATCAAAATATTAAAAAAGAACGNAGTATAAAATGAGTCTTATAAATAAGCTAGGGATCAAAAATTCTTATGAGTGAAAAAGCTGGAAAATATCCATTTACAAAAGGTATTTATCCTAATATGTANAAAGAAAAACTTTGGACGATGCGCCAATATGCTGGNTTTACATCAGCAAAACAATCAAATGAAAGATATCAATCTTTAATTAGTAAGGGTGTTTCTGGATTATCAATCGCATTTGATTTACCTACACAAATAGGATATGATTCTGATCATCCAATGGCAAATGGCGAAGTAGGTAAAGTAGGAGTACCCATAAGTACTATCTCAGATATGGAAACTCTATTTAAAAATATATCATTNGATCAAGTATCAACATCGATGACCATAAATTCAACAGCAGCTATTCTTTTAGCCATGTATATTGTTACCGCTGAAAAAAATAATATTGAACCAAATAAACTGAGGGGAACAATCCAAAATGATATTCTTAAAGAATATATAGCACGCGGAACATATATTTATCCTATTAAACCATCTATTCGACTTATAACAGATATATTTGAATTTTGCTCTACACATGTTCCTAAATGGAATACAATTTCAATATCTGGCTATCATATACGCGAAGCAGGCTCAACTGCTGCTCAAGAGTTAGCTTTTACATTTTCCAATGGAATTGCTTATGTGCAGGCTGCGCTGGACGCAGGGTTAAAAATAGATAACTTTGGCTCCAATCTCTCCTTTTTCTTTAATGCTCATAATGATCTTTTAACAGAAATCGCCAAATTTAGAGCAGCAAGAAGATTATGGGCAAAAATAATGAAAAATAGATTTGGAACAAAAAATNAAAAAGCAATGCAATGTCGATTTCATAGCCAAACAGGTGGATCCACTCTTTCTGCNCAACAAGCAGAGAATAATATAGNTAGAACTACATTACAGGCCTTATCAGCCGTTTTAGGAGGCACACAATCATTACATACTAATGCATTTGATGAAGCCCTNGCTCTGCCAACTGATCATTCTGCAACAATAGCCCTTAGAACTCAACAAATTATCGCTCATGAATCAGGAGTAACAAACTTTGTGGATCCTTTAGCAGGNAGTGAAGTTATTGAAGGACTAACNGATCAACTAGAAAAAGAAGCACAAGCTATAATAAATGAAGTNGATGAATTAGGAGGAGCAATTGAAGCTATTGAAAAAGGTTGGATTCAAAATCAAATAGCTAAAAGTGCTTATAAATATCAACAGACAATTGATGATAAAAAACAAAAAATTATTGGAGTAAATAGTTTCATCGANCAAGAAGAACAAATNGATAATCTCCAAAAAATCGATGAAAAATTGATTTCTGATCAAATTAAAAAAGTTCATGAATTGAAAAAAAATAGAGATAATAATGATGTTGAATCCAAATTAAGTGAACTTAATACTGCTGCAAACTCNAATGATAATCTAATGCCATATATTATNAATGCAGTTCGATCTCAATGCACAATAGGTGAGATTGCAGATAGTTTACGAAATAGCTTTGGAGAATTTGATCAAAGATAATTGAATTATTGATATTATTGTTATTACCTTCTNATTAATTCAAAACAATTTATTTATTGAACTATTATTAATTTTGCTAGTTAAACAATATATGAAAAAAACAAACCTGACTGTTTTGAGGGAGGTATTATGAAAAAAATGTATTTAATTTTTCTTTCTTTTTTCATTATGTCCTGTGCGTCACAATCAGCACCGCCACTAGACTTACAAGACCCTGAAGATGCGAATAAATCAAATGAGTCAACTCGAGCTGAATTGCCCGAGGCTCAAGAAGTTACATTTTCATCAGAAGAATTAGAGAATAGTGATATA
>PASX01000025.1 GCA_002713455.1 Fidelibacterota bacterium | reverse complement strand
GAAAGATCCTTAGGAATATTAATGTAAAAATTTTCAGGTATAGTTTTTAGATGGGATTCTAGTGATAGTATTTTGATACCTGGAATTATTGGTACATCAATGCCTTCAGATCTACAATCATCTACAAACCTAAAAAAAACATTATTATCATAAAACATTTGAGTTACAATATAATCAGCTCCAAGATTTATCTTTTCCTTTAGATACTTTATATCTGTAGACATATCAACTGCTTCAAAATGTTTTTCCGGATAACCTCCAACTCCTATGCAAAAATTTGATGGTGAAGATTCAATTAAATCTTCAATATACTCACCATTATTCATTCTATTTATTTGATCAACTAAATTAGATGCATAATTATTTTTAGATTTTTGATTATCAGGCGACAAATCCTTTCTTAAATCATCCCCTCTAACAGCTAATACGTTATCAATGCCTAAATAATTTAATTCAATTAATGCGTCTTCTGTTTCTTCGCGAGAAAAACCATTGCAAAGAATATGAGGAACGGTTTCAATGTTATACTTATTTTTTATTGCAGCACTTATACCTATAGTACCAGGCCTCTTACGTCTAATACGTTTTGTTGCAATATTATTTTTATCTAGAAGATATACTTCTGCCGATCTACTTGTTAAATCAATAAAAGGGGGTTCAAATGGAATAAGTTGATCTACCAAATCAAAAACTCTGTCAATAGATCCTCCTCGAAATGGAGGAATTATTTCATAACTAAATAGCGTTTTATTTGCTTTTTCAAAAAATTCTATAACTTTCATGATTGTAAATTTAGTTTATCATTTAGTGCAATCAAAAAAGGGTTTTTTTCAATTTCATTTTTGAATGTAGTATCAGGGCCGTGGCCTGAATGAACAATTATACAAGGGTCTATAGTTTGAACTAAATTAATTAACGAAGATTCTAATTGACTCCAATTGCCTCCTGGCAAATCAGTTCTACCTACACTACCCTTAAAAATTGTATCACCCACAAATAAATGATTTTCAATTTTAATACAAATGCCTCCAGGTGTATGTCCAGGAGCACGAATCAACTCTAATTTAAAATTATTAATTGTAATTTCTACTTCATCCTTAAGCCATATATCTACTTCTGGTTTTTGTTTTTTTCCCATTCCAAATAACTCGCAAGTTTCTTCATAAGAATCTAGGATAAGAGACTCATTTTCATGGAGATAGAAAGGTATATCATACTTTGTTTTTAATTGTCTTATAGCGCCTATATGATCCAAATGTGCATGAGTGTTAACAATCGCGATAGGAACTAGATTGTTTTTATCTAAAGCTTTAGATATTAGGTCTTCATCATCTCCAGGATCAATTAATATCGTATCAAAAGAACCATTTTCCCAGAAAAAATAACTATTTTCCTGAAATGGACCAGTTACAATGGACTCAACTGATAGATTCAAATTTCATCAAAAAATAGTTCATCAAGACAAGTGATTTTATCCTCATAAGAATGAGGATATAAAAATTTCTCTGCTGCAGTAATACTACTTAATATTGAGTTTCCATCTTGTGGTGTAAAACAAAATCCATAAATTTCGTTCTCATTTTTCACATGTAAAGATTGTTCAACTACGACTGTTTGATTTAAAATTCTTCCAAAATGTCCATGATCTCTTCCAAATGAAAAAACCGTAGAAGCCATATCTTTCGTTGTCATAGAAACTAATTTATTGGATTTTAATCGATCTACTACTTCATTAATTGTAATTGCTTGTTCTGTTTTTAAAGTAAACCAAAGAACATGCATATACTGACTATTTATTTTCATTGCAGATGAAAATAAATTTAAATTATATCCAAGTGTTGCAAATAATTCAGATGCATCCTTTGCATGATGAGAACCAAATATTTCATCAGAATGAGAGCCTACCGAAGGAGAAGCAATAAAACCTCCACTTTGACTAGTATCATTAGCTCTTCTTACACAAACAAAACGTCCTTCTTGAAGATTATCTGGACCATAACCTTCAATCGCAAGAGTATTTGTTATACATGAAATATTATGAGTATTACAAGAAACTACTTGAATAAATTGATGGTCATTATTTTCTTTAATAATTGAATCATTTATTCCTCTAGCATATTTAACNCCAAANCCATCTTCACTCCCTTGAGCTAAGAAACCTNTAACTTTNTCACTAAATCTGCTATAATATTNTTCTTTATTTTTATGTCCAATCCCAGATGGAGTACAATCAATCACTACAGATGAGCGAGAAATTGCATNTTCAGTCTCCAAATCTGCATCCATANCTAATTGCTTAAAACTATCCATTTTATTTTCATTTACTGCNAATCTAGCTCCACGTCCTAATAAGCTAATTACTTTTGAACGATCACTTCTNAATGCAGAATTCTTATTAAAAGTAACTTCATCAATTCCAAGNTGTTCTTTGTAATCACATAACAACCCGATCAATGGTTCACCNATNGTGCCAGTACCAANAACATGGACAATTTTACGATTNCTCATTTATAACTCTCCTTAATCATCAATTAAATTTTAATTCTTATAACGCTTTTCTATTCTTAGTTGAATAACAAACCATCCAATTATGGCTCCAAACACAAGAATATAAACAACAAGAAAATAATTAAAAAAATTATACATTTTTTCCCTTCTTATTTATGAGCCTTATCACACATACTCTATATTTTATCATAAATGTAAATAGTGCTGAAAAAGTAAAAAGTGATAAAATAAATGGGTAGAGAATAGTTGATGGTTGTTGAGCCATTTCTACTTGTGGATGTGATTGAACTTCTGGAGACCAAAATTGAACTGATAAAAAAATAATAGGCACATTAATAAATGCAACAATCCCTATTGCCGCTGCATTCCTTCTTATTCTTTCTATGTAACCTCCAAATTCCCGCATCATAAAATATCCAACATAAATAAGAAATAAAATCAATGTAGTTGTTAATCTTGGTTCCCATATCCAAGGTTGACCCCAAATGGGTGTCGCCCATATTGGCCCCGTAATTAAAACCAATGAGATAAAGAATGTTCCAATTTCTGCCGCTGCAAGTCCAATATCATCCCATTTATTATCTAATTTAATTAGATACATAATTCCCGAAACCATAACTACAAAATATGACAAAAAACCAACCCATGCAGAGGGAACATGTACATAGAATATTTTTTGAGCCCAGTGTTGGTCTGGGACCATAGGTGTATTGTAAATAATATTAATTAAATTACTAATAATTAGAAGTAAAACTGAGATAAACCAATAAATATTAGTTTTTTTTTGAAAAAAATAAGGCATTATTCTTCTATCAAATAATCAAATAAAGTATATCCAGCAAGTCCTGAAACTACTATTATTGTACCCACAATCAATACCCATATTTCCCATAATTGATAAGGATCGTTTAGCATAATGCCAGATGAAATTTTTGTTGCCGCTATAATAACAGGTGAAACTAATGGAAAAAATAATAATGGTAATAAAATTTCACTTATTTTTGACCTCATTGCTATTCCTGAGACTAAATTAGCAACNGACATTATCGCAATATTAATATACAGAGTTGTTACGATTCCCAATATCGGCTTAATTGGAAATTCAATTATTAATAATTTGAAAAATGGAATAATAAATATCATTTCCATAACAGTAAGATAAATAAACCCACTAACACATTTTGCTAAAAAAATTAATCCACGATCAACTGGAGCCATAACCAGCATTGAAAATGCATCAAACTCTTTTTCATAACTAAATGAACGATGAACTGATAGAACAGTTACAAATAATATTGTAATCCAAAACATACCAGAAGCATAATTTGATACTATTACTTTCGAAACATTAGATGAAAAAGCAAAAGCTAAAGTAATAGCAAAAGCAAAAATTAACATTGATAAAATCAATTCTCGTGAACGCAACTCAATTAATAGTTCTTTTTTAACTAATAAAAGAAACATTAAGAACTCTCTATAACACCTGAACTAATATTTAATATTCGATCAGCAAAAATTTTAGCTTGATTCTTATCATGTAGTATCATTGCAATAGTTTTATTTTTCTTTTTCCAATCAAAAATTTTTTCACTGACAATATTTTCACCACTATTATCTAAACCAGAGAAAGGTTCATCGATTAAAAGCAAATCCCAATCTAATAAATGAGCAATCGAAATTTTTAAGCGTTGAAGCATTCCTGCTGAATAAATACCAATTGGTTTATGTTTTTGTTCAATTAATCCAAACTGAGATAAAACATCCTCTATTGGTGAATCATTATAATTAACACCTCTTAAACTCATAGCAAATTTTATATTTTCTAATGCAGAAAANGCANAATANANACCNGGAGCATGCCCAATNTAAAATANTTTTTTTCTATTGNAGGGTTCGGAATNTAAAAGATCATTNCCATTAAATANGATTGAACCTTTATCNCAAGTCATTAATCCTGCTATGATTCGAAANAGAGTAGTTTTCCCAACACCATTCCTACCCATAAAAACAATAGTTTCACCANNATCTTGAGTAAATGATATNTTTTTTAATACCGGTTTANGGTCAAAAGTTTTAGATATATTTTNNACAGAAAGCACTCTATTTATTGAGTTTAGATATCACTTCNGATACTTCTTGTTTAAGCTTATCCCTCATTTCAATAAAATCTCTATTATTAATATTNCCNATATCATANTCCATCTCAAGTTCTTTAATCTGNCGATATAATAATATTTTTTTTCTTTTTAAAATTGAAAATTCATCCTTTTGATTTAGACTACCAGCNTTTGAAAAAAAGAATGGNTCTAAAACAAATAGTATNGGTAAAACAAAAAANAATAAAATCAGNCCATAATCNCGAATTAAATCAATCATTTTTCTTTTCTTGGCCAAAGTGCAATTACGGTTCCAAAAACTAGTACATACCCCCCAATCCAAACCCATTTAACNAATGGGTTTATCATAATTTTAAGAAATGCNATTCCCTTNTCANTATCAATTGANGAAAATATTGAATAAATATCCTTATTTANTGTAGAATAAATATCTAATTCACTATGAGGTTGGCGACGATTTATATCTGGATTTTTATGAAANTAGACACGTTTCTCNGGATAAAGATTTGTTATAAAACGGCCTTGATTATCTGANACTCTCAGNTCNCTTATCCANGCATAGTGATTAGGCCTTTCAGACTCTGAGAGATTAATTAATTCAAACTCATATCCAGCTACATGNTCAACTTGACCAATTTGTAAACTGAATTCTTTTTCTCTATCAAAAGCATGNCCTGTAAANCCTACAAACATAAGGACTATTCCAACATGAACTATATAACCTCCATACCTAGATCTATTTTTACTAATCATCTTTACCAAAGCAANAAATANTGACTCTTTGAACTTATTTGTTCTAGCACGAATTCCTCGAGAAAATTCTGTCATAATTGATANTGTNACAAATACNCATANACTAAATGANATNACNGCATAGCCTTTATANCCAATAATTATAAAAAAGATGGCGGCAACNAATCCNGAAATAATGGGAAAAGTAAAATTTCTAATCAAATTTTTTGNTCCAGTTCTNCGCCAAGCTAGCAGNGGACCAACTCCAGTTAATGCCAACAATATTAGACCNATTGGAGTATTTATTTGATTGAAGAAAGGTGCNCCAACCGTTATTTTAGTTCCTCTGACTGCTTCTGAAATAACTGGAAATAAAGTTCCCCAAAAAACAGCAAAACATAGTACAACAAAAACCATATTATTAAAAAGAAATCCGCTTTCACGCGATGTAAATGACTCAATTTTTCTTGGTGANNTTAANTCATCNAATCTTNTATACATGATTCCAAAAGANGCAATTAAGATTAAAAAGACGAAAGATAAAAANATTGGNCCAAGAGAAGATTCNGTAAATGAGTGTACAGANCTCATNACNCCTGATCTAGTCAAAAANGTNCCNAANATACATANNGTAAATGTCAAAATTATTAAAACCATATTCCATANTCTTAACATATCCTTCTTCTCTTGAATAATAATTGAATGAAGAAAAGCNGTTGCNGTAAGCCANGGCATAAANCTNGCATTTTCTACTGGATCCCANGCCCAATATCCTCCCCATCCCAATTCTTGATATGCCCACCAACCNCCTAAAATAATACCCATACTTAAAAATAGCCANGCTACNAATACCCANCTACGTATACTTTGNATCCATAANGGGCTCGTATCACGATTAACNAAAGCAGAGATNGCNAATGCAAAAGGNACTGAAAAACCAACATAACCAAGATATAATGTAGGTGGATGTATTGCCATAGTTATGTTTTGNAGTAATGGATTTAAACCNTTGCCATTNGTAACAANAAAGTCTGCCTCNGTTGGCTTAAATGGATTTGTTACATAATTAGTTAAAATTAAAAAGAACATNTGAGTAATTGTTAANGATATAATTACCCANGGCATAAGNTCATGATGTTTATTNTGATTTTGAATAATTGTAATTGTAGAAAAAATAGANAGAATAAATAGCCAAAATAGTANNGAACCAGATTGCCCNGCCCAAAGAGCAGAAATCTTATAAATNGTAGGAGTCTCAATACTTGTATAACGTGCTACATAATCAATNTCAAAATTNCTGATAATTAACTGATAGCTTAATATGAATGTTGCTATAAATATAAAAAATGATACACCTAAAGCTAATCGTTGACCCACCAAAAATAATCTATAATCTTGATTTTTAATATAGATTAATAATATTATAACGGTAAGTAGGCTAAACCCAAATGATAGTGATAAAGCTGAACCCCCGGCAACTGGAGTCATTGCTCGATTTCGCTTAAGTTATAACTATTCTCATTTCTTAAGTCACCCTCATATCTAGAGGCGCATTTAGTTTGTAGTTCATCAGCATAAAAAATTCCATCTAAATACTGACCAGCCACTATTACTTCAGAACCATCTTTAAAAAGGTCGGGTCTAGTTCTTCCATATTTAACAACTAGCTCAGATAAACCTTCCTTAAGAACAAAACTGCAATCTAATTGGTTTGTTTTTGAAATATTAATCGATCCATCTTTAACTAAACCACCAAGTTTAATTCGTTTATTAATATTATTTTCTGTTAGTTCTTTAACAGAAATAAATGTTGCCATTGCTTTACTATTACTTGGATTAATAGTAACCCAAGTAATCCAAAAAAACGTAACGAAGACAACGCCAAGAATTAATAATTTAAATTTATTTTTACTATTCATAGGATTAAAAAACAGCCGTTTCTTGCCATTCACCAAATTCTGCTTTCATTGCTATAACAATTTCTCCCATAGTNGCAAATTTTTTTGCAGCATCAATAATTAGAGGCATCATATTCTGACCACTCTTGCATGAATCAGTTATAGCACTCAAAGCTTTTTGCACTTCATTATCATCNCTATCAAGNCTNATTTTTGNAAGCGACTCTTTTTGGAGTTTTTCAGCTTCTTCTCCAATCTCTAATATAGGAATCTCTATTTTCTCATTTTCTCTTATAAATTCATTNACACCTACNTGAATAAGTTTTTTTGAATCTATTTTATCNTGNTAATCTGAAGCAGAAAGAGCGATTTCCTTTTGAAAGTAACCCTTTTCAATNGCAGGAATTACACCACCTAAGCTTTCTATCTCAGNAAAATATTTTTCTGCAGCTGATTCTATTTGATCTGTTAAAGATTCTACAAACCACGAACCGCCTAAAGGGTCCGCAACATTTGCTACTCCTGTTTCAAAAGCTATTATTTGTTGAGTNCTTAGGGCAATTTCGGCAGCTTTTTCAGAAGGNAANGCTAATGTTTCATCCATAGAGTTTGTATGCAGTGATTGAGTCCCTCCCAANACTGCNGCTAGACCTTGAAACCCAGTTCGAGCAATATTNTTCTCTGGTTGCTGTGCAGTTAATGTGCANCCTGCAGTTTGCGTATGAAATCTTANNTTACATGAACGTGAATCTTTTGCACCATATTTATTTCTCATACGACTCGCCCAAATTCTACGGGCTGCACGATATTTAGCTATTTCTTCAAAAAAATCCATATGTGAATTGAAAAAATAGGATAGTCGTGGCGCAAAAGAGTCTACATCTAACCCTGCTGCAATAGCATATTCTACATATGTAAAACCATTTGCAAGCGTAAAGGCTAATTCCTGAGCAGCTGTTGATCCAGCTTCCCTAATATGATAACCTGAAATAGATATTGTATTATACTTAGGTAAATTAACTGCACAATACTTCATCATATCTGTTATTACTCGCATTGAAGGTTCAGGAGGAAAAATCCATTCTTTCTGTGCAATAAATTCTTTTAAAATATCATTCTGCAAAGTTCCTTCTAATTTTTCTAATGGCACTCCCTGATTTTGAGCAGTTGCAATATAGAATGCTAATAAAATTATAGCAGGTCCATTAATTGTTTGAGAAACTGAAATTTTTCCTAAATCGATATTCTTAAATAAATTTTCCATGTCTAAGATTGTAGAAACAGATACACCACATTTACCAACTTCACCTTCAGAGTAGGGATGATCTGGATCATACCCCATTAGTGTTGGCATATCGTATGCTACGGACAAACCAGTTTGACCTTTATCAAGTAGAGAATGATAACGAGCATTTGTTTCTTGAGGTGTTCCAAAGCCAGAAAACTGCCTTTTTGTCCATAGTTTACCACGATACATATTTGCATGGACTCCTCTTGTATACGGAAACTGTCCTGGAAAACCTAATTTATGCAAATAGTTTTCAGTTGGGTTTTTNGGGAAATACAGTGGGTCGATAGATTCACCACTTATAGTATCAAAACTATAATTACGCGTGGGAGCACTTTTTGACTCTTCCACCCATTGCTTTTTGGATTGGTCGAATAAATCTAACTGTTTTGACATCACAAAATCCTATTAACCAAATTACATCTTTCTACGAATTTCTAGTACCTTATTCACACCTTCAAACACCATCCAAATTATCAATACAATCAATATAATATTTAAAAAGAATAAAGTTCCATTAACACCATAAAATTTTATTGCATTTGAAAGTAGTGCTGTAAATGTAACAATCATAATGATGATCATAGGAATTAATAATGGAAGTATAGGTTTTTTCCTAATCCAATAATATAATGTCAATACCATGAGTGTTAAAGCTGCTAACATTTGGTTACTTGCTCCAAATATTGGCCATAGAATCCATCCTGCCTGTTTCAGTGCACCTGTTCCAGGATCCGTAATATTCCAAAAAGCCATAAGCATAGCTGGTAAAACAGCAATTACAGTTGCAAGATATCTATTTGATAAAGACTTTATTTTTGTAGCCTGTCCAAATTCATTTAGTATAAATCGTTGAATTCTAGTAGCAGTATCCAAAGTTGTAGCAGCAAATGAAATAACTAATACTGCCATTAATGTATTTGCTAAAGATTCGGACAAGCCTATTGATTTTAATAAAGCACCTCCACCCAAAACAAATGCAGTCGCTTTATTTCCGCTGGCATGAGCCCATGTATCATAATACGTAGCCCAGCTTAAATCTTCTACAAACCCTACTGAAGGCAAATTAGCCTCTGCAACTAAAGAAATTCCAGCTACAGCACATATCGTAGACACCAAAGCTAAAGTACCTTCTCCAATCATTCCACCATAACCAACTACGCGAGAATCAGGTAACTTTTCTAGTTGTTTTGAAGAAGTTCCGGAACTTACTAATCCATGAAATCCACTTATTGCTCCACAGGCAATTGTAACAAAAAGTAACGGAAATAAATCTGGTGTGCTTGGGTCGGAAAATGATCGAATTGCTGGAGCATCAACAATCGGTTGAGCAATAAAAATACCTATTAGTAATAAAGCTAATCCAAAAAATAATTGATGACTATTAATATAATCTCTAGGCTGAAGTAAAGTCCATACTGGTAGCAGACTAGCAATTGAGCAATAGATGAACAATAAAAAAATCCAGAGATTTTTTGCATCTTGCAATGGCATTGCTTTGGTAAAATCAATTGGTGATTGTGTACCCACCCAAACAAAAAAATACAGTAAAGCCAATGCAATAAATGATGGAATTACAGCATCAATTTTCTTTTTGTAGATTAAGAATCCCATGATAATAGCAATTATAATTTGAATATTAATCGGTATAACAGAACTAGGTATACTGACAAATAAATCAGCTATTACCATTGCAAAAACGGCTAAAACAAGCCAAACTAATAATATGACAAAAATTAAAAACATCGTACGGGCGCGATTACTAATTGTTGATGAAGCAATATCAGCAATACTACGTCCTTTTTCTTTTACACTAGTTACTAAAGCACCAAAATCATGGACAGCTCCCATAAATACTGTTCCAATTAATATCCAAAGTAAAGCTGGCAACCATCCCCAATACGCTGCAACACATGGACCAACAATTGGAGCTGCTCCAGCAATAGATGTAAAATGNTGACCAAATAGAATGTGTTTTTTTGTAGGNATATAATCGACTCCATCTTCAAAGGATGATGAAGGCATTGAAAAATTGGTATCGTTAATATCGTATATTTTTCTTCCTAGATAATTAGAATAAAACTTATATCCTATAAAAAATATAAGTAGTCCAGCTATAACTAGAATTATCGAACTCATTGATTCGTATCCGAATCCACAGTCAAACTTTTATTAATAAATGCCGATTTAATTCCTTCACAATTAACACCATATTTATCCAACAACACTTGTCTAGGACCATGCTCTACAAACTTATTCGGTAAGCCAATAGTTTTAACATCACCTTTAAAACCATTTGCTGATAGCCATGCAGAGACACCCTCACCAAATCCACCATTAATAACACCCTCTTCGATTGTAATCACTTGATTAAATTGATTAATAATATGTTCTAAATAAGCTTCATCCATTGGTTTAATAAAACGGCAATTCACAACTTCACAGCTCACTCCGTTTTTTTCTAGTTCTTTTGCAGCGTTCATTGCATCAAATACAAGTGGTCCAACTGCAAGAATGGTCATTTCTTTTCCTTGCCGAAGAACCTCCCAGCTCCCTATAGATAGCAATTCTGATTGACCTTTACTGTCAAAATTAACAGAAGTTGCTTTTGGATATCTAATTGCAAAAGGACCATTATTGTAATCTAATGCTGTATAAAGAAGATGTCGTAATTCATTCCCATCTTTGGGAGCAGCTAATACCATATCTTGAATACATTTTAAATATGCAATATCTAATGCGCCATGATGCGTTGGCCCATCTTCTCCTGCAATACCTGAGCGGTCCATACAAAAAACAACAGGAAGATGCTGAATTGCTGCATCATGAACAATATGATCAAAAGCTCTTTGTAAAAATGTTGAATATATTGCTACAATTGGTCTGATATTTTCTGTAGCTAATCCAGAAGCAAATGTAACTGCATGACCTTCAGCGATTCCAACATCATAGTATCTATCAGGAAATTCTTTAGCGTAAGGTACAAGGCCAGTTCCTTCTCTCATTGCTGCAGTAATACAAACTGTATCTTTCCGATTACGCGCTATTTCACAAACAAGAGAACCAAAAACATCTTGGAAAGAAGGAGTTGATGCATTTTTTTTATTTGAAACTTTTCCATTTGACGATCCATTAGGTTTAACAGCATGGAATTTTACAGCATCAAGATGATATTCATCTTTTTTCACGCTAGCCATTCCTTTTCCTTTTTTTGTGAGGACATGAAGTAGTAATGGAGATTTTATATCTTTAATCTTTTCAAAAGTATCTATCAAATCACTTAGGTTATGTCCATCAACTGGACCAATATATCTAAACCCAAGCTCTTCAAAAAGCATCCCGGGGACTAAAAGTGATTTCAAACTATCTTCCAGCCTGTGAAGAATTGTTCTTGCCTGTGATTTACCAAATGGAAGTTTACCAGAAATATTCCAAATTTCTTCTCTGATACGATTATATGTAGGATTTGTTACAATCTTGGTCAAATAATTATTTAAAGCACCCACATTAGGACTGATAGACATTTCATTGTCATTTAACACTAAAATCATTGGAGTTTTCAAATGACCAGCATTATTTAGCGCTTCAAATGCTAACCCTCCAGTCATGGAACCATCACCAATTACAGAAACTACGCGAAAATCTTTACCCGAGTGTTTTTGAGATTGAGCAATACCCGTTGCAGCTGAGATAGATGTGGATGCATGACCAGCTCCAAAAACATCATATTCACTTTCTGAGCGCTTAAGAAAACCACTTAAACCACCAAATTGTCTAATTGAATTGAATTGATCAAATCGTCCAGTTAGAAGCTTATGAGCATAGCCTTGGTGACCAACATCCCATACAATTTTATCTTTTGGTGTTTCAAAAACTTTGTGCAAAGCTACAGTCAGTTCAATGACACCTAATGTTGGCGCCAGATGACCGCCAATCTCACTAATCGTTTTAATGATATAAAAACGTAATTCATCAACTAACTTGTTTAATTCATCTTTAGAGTAATTACGTATATCGGCTGGAGAGTTAATTTTATTTAATAATTCAAGCTGCATGTTTTTTACTATTAAACTGTTTAATAAAAACAAAATCATGAAACATAGTTACATTATTTAATTCAGGATGAAAGGCAAGCCCCATATGAATCCCCTGCTTTACAGCAACAGGTTTTTTATTATAATAACTTATTATTTCAACATTTTTTTCTACTTTGGTAATTTGAGGCGCACGAATAAATGTCGCAGATATAGTCTCCAACTTCCCTCCCATCTTTACCGGCAATTCATTTGCAAATGAATGAATTTGACGACCATAAGCATTACGATTAATTTCAATATCTAATAAACCTAAAGGCCTTACTCGTTCATCTAGAGTAGATTTGGACATCATAATTAAACCAGCACAAGTACCAAGAATAGGTTTTGTTTCAGAAAATAATTTAATTCCATTATAGAAATCATTTCGATTCATTAAATCTGTCATTGTAGTAGATTCACCTCCNGGAATTATAAGACCATTAATTTCATTTAATTGATGANTATAACGAACCTCACAAGATGATATTTTTAATTTTTGNAATATCTCAATATGCTTTGAATAATTACCTTGAAGCGCTAAGACACCAACCATTATTGATTTTCTTTTAACTACCATCCTCTTTCTTGCAAACGCTCATTTTCAGGTATTTCTGACATATCTAAGCCTTTCATAGCTGATTTTAAACCCNTAGAAATTTCTACTAACTTTGCGGCATCTTCATAATATGTTACAGAATCAACAATGGCCTTTGCCCTTGGAGCTGGATCTTCACTTGCAAAAATTCCAGAACCAACAAATACGGTTTCTGCACCCAACTGCATCATTAAAGATGCGTCTGCCGGAGTTGCAACACCACCTGCAGCAAAATTTGGAACTGGAAGCTTGCCTAGTTTCGCTACTTGCTCTATTAGTGAAAATGGAGCACCCATTTCTTTTGCACTAGCCATTAGTTCATCTTGACTCATTACTGTTAATTTTTTTATATCACCCTGAACTTGGCGCATATGACGAACTGCCTCAACAATATTGCCACTACCCGCCTCTCCTTTAGTGCGTATCATTGCTGCACCTTCACCAATACGTCTGAGTGCTTCACCTAAATTTCTACACCCACAAACAAACGGCACTTTAAAATCATGTTTCCAAATATGATTATTTTCATCTGCAGGAGTTAAAACCTCACTTTCATCAATAAAATCAACTTCTAATGCTTCAAGAATTTGAGCTTCTGCAAAATGACCAATTCTTACTTTTGCCATTACTGGAATAGAGACTGTACTTTGAATATCTTTAATCATCTGTGGGTCACTTGCGCGTGAAATACCACCATGCTTTCTTATCTCAGATGGTATTCGNTCTAAAGCCATAACTGCAACAGCNCCAGAATCTTCNGCNATTTTTGCTTGTTCAGCATTCATAACATCCATAATAACGCCACCTTTTAGCATTTCCGCTAAACCAACCTTAATTTCAAATGAGCCTTTCTTAGCCATAAATCATCTCCTCGTGATTATCACTAATTGTTTTAATCTTATTTAATACATCATCAATTATATTATCTGGTGTACTTGCACCTGCTGACAAACCTACNGTTTTCGCTCCANTNAACCATTCAANCTTAATCTCATCTGCATTTGTTACTTGATAAGATCTATCATTTATTTCTTCNGCCAGTAAGGNTAACCTTTTTGAATTTGCNCTAGTGAAAGAACCAATCACAATCATAACATCACATTGTTTNGCTAAATCTTTAATTTGATTTTGGTTTCGCTTAGTAGGAAAACATATCGTATTAACAAAATTCAAATCATAGACTTTTGTCATAATTATANTAATTATTTTCTGAACATTCTCAATAGTTTGAGTTGATTGTGAAACTACACCAGCTTTNTTCATCTTCCTTAATTCCATAGCTTCTTCAATATTAGAAACAATAATTGCATCACTGACTTGACTAGCTATGCCAACTACTTCATCNTGGCCATGGTCACCAATAACAATGATCTTTCTACCTTCTTTAGATANTTTTTTAACCTCATCATGGATTTCNTCAACAAGTGGACATGTNGCATCAATTATATTCATATCTTTTGATTGGGCATTTTTCCATGTTTCAACTGAAGTNCCATGCGCTCTAAATAGAATTGGCTTCCCATCAGGTACTTCATCAATATTTTTTACTACTTTAGCTCCAGCTTTATTTAAATCTGCTACAACACTCTCATTGTGAACTATATCTCCAAGCATATATACATCACCATGTTTTTTAGCCGTATCATAAGCAAGATTTACTGCATCCCTAACTCCAAAACAATATCCAGCATCTTTGGCCAATAATATTTTCAAAATATTTTCCCATTTTGTGATAATATAGAAGATCTTGTTTGANCTACAACATCTTTAACAACTGATAATGAATCACCTTNAGTTATTGCCCCAGCTGCGAATTTGTGACCTCCGCCACCAATTGTTTTTGCTATATCATTAATAATAAACTGACCTTTAGATCTAAAATTCACTCTAAATATGTTTTTTTCAATTTCAAAAAACATTATTGCTACCTCNACGCCCTTTATAGTTCGAACAAAATCAGTAAAACCATCTACATCTTTATTTTTTGCTCCAGACTCAATTAACATTTTCTGATNAATAATAAACCATGCCAATCGACCATCTAAATCATAATCTAAATTTTTTAATATTTTNGCGAGNAGNTTNATTTGCTCTGGCGAACGATTTTCATAAATACTTTGATAGATTTTTGTATTGTCNACTCCANGATTAAGTGATTCAATTGCAATCTGATGACATTTTTCATTAGTATTACTATGACGAAAGGAACCAGTATCCGTCATAACTGCAGTATAAATTCCTTCAGCCATAGATTTATTTAATTCAACATTAATTGATTTTAAATAATCATAGACCATTTCACCAGTCGCGGCTGCATTAATATCAATATAGTTTTCAGAAAACCTTTTATCNTTTAGATTTGGATGGTGATCAATATTTATTACAATAGTACCCTTTTCTTCAAGATATTCTCCAATATCTCTTAATCTCTGATAGTCACCAACATCAAAAATTAAAGCTAAATCAATTTCTGAGAGCCAAGAATCATGGATTTTTGATTCATATGTTTGAATTATATTTTTATGATTTAAAAACTCATATTCTATAGGTAATTGTGACATATGAATTATTTTACAATCTTTCCCCTTNTCACTAAGATAATGATACATTGCACATGCACTACCTAATCCATCACCATCAGGATTCTCATGAGTTGAAAGGAGAATTCTATGCGAAGACTCAACTTGTTGATTTAATGATTTCCAATCGAGCATATATCTAATTTAGTACGACGTGGAATTTATGATATTTTTAGGGGATAAAACTAAATATAGAAAGGATTATTTATTTCTATCCCAAAGAATTTCATCTCCCNCTTTTTCTTGAGNAAGATNTCTTGATAAAACAAAAAAATAATCNCTTAAACGATTTAAGTATAATAACCAAAATCTAATATTNNTNCCTTCTTCCATTACTTTTACNCATGANCTTTCGACCCGTCTANATATTGNTCTTAATATATGNANTTTTGANCATAGCTCATCACCNCCAGGTAAAATAAATTCTTTTAATTGAGGAAGTTTATCATTCATANTTGAAATACGTTCTTCTAAAAAAGTAACTCTATTTTTTTCTAATAAATTCATTTCAGTCTCAGGCATTGAAACCTCACCACCCATATTAAANAGATCTTGCTGGATTGANTGAAGTTCAAGGATTATTGAATCCTTANNACACGATGNAATAGNATAACCTAACTGTGAGTTTAGNTCATCTATTTCACCTAATAAATAAATAAGAGAATGCGATTTTGAAACACGTGATCCATCACCAAGGCCCGTTTGACCTTTATCGCCAGTCCTCGTTACTACTTTTGAAATTCTACTCACTGTACTAAAAGAATAAAAAGCTTACAACTATAAATAATGGAAAAAGTATTGGCAANGACCATTTAAAAAAGTATCCAAAAAAAGAAGGCATATCTATACCTGATGATTCTGAAATAGATTTAACCATAAAATTTGGCGCATTACCAATATAGGTATTTGCTCCCATAAAAACTGCACCTGCAGATATCGCTAATAGNGTNTCATATAATTCACCCATTAATTGAACAGGGTCACCACCNGCAGTATTAAAAAATACAAGATATGTTGGTGCGTTATCAAGAAAACTGGATAAGATACCTGTTGCCCAGAAGTACATATAATTTANAGGGCCTGAATCNCTCGANACAGATTGTATTACGCTCGAAAGNGCTCCTGAAGTGCCCGCTTTTAATATTGCAATNGCAGGNATAATTGTTATAAAAATACCTGCAAATAATTTGCCTACCTCTAAGATTGGAAACCAATTGTACTCATTGGCTTCTCTNATTTTTGAAGAAGTCATTTTCCAACTAGCAAATGTCAGTAATAATAACAAAACATCTCTAACAACATTTTGCAACTCAACATGTACATAAAAAACTTCAAACTCAATATGAGGTTTCCAAAATCCGCTGAGTAATACGGAAGCAATGACACCCAATAAAAGCAATAAATTAAATGAACCCTCTATACCAATTTTAATATCAGTATCAGTTTTTTTAATTTTTTCTTTTTTATATAAATAAGTATCAAAAACAAAAAATATAATTAATAGAGAAATAGCCATAAACAACATAGGAACAAACATTGCGGAAGTTGTCCAGAAGAAGCTTATACCTTTTAAGAAACCCAAAAATAAAGGTGGGTCGCCTAAAGGCGTTAAGGATCCTCCAATATTAGCAACAAGAAAAATAAAGAATACAATCACATGTACTTTATTTTTTCGGTCTTTATTTGCTCGTATAATTGGTCTTATAAGTAACATAGCCGCGCCAGTCGTTCCCATCCAGCTAGCAAGCAATGTACCAATAAGTATGATAGTTGTATTGATAATTGGAGTNCCAACAAGTGAGCCTGTAAGCTGAACNCCGCCAGAAATAGTAAAAAGNGCNAATAANAAAACAAGAAATGGTAGATACTCNAGAAGCCCAACATGNAGTAACTCATAAAGTGTAATAGTAAACCCTACTTGAAACAAAAAAGGAATTATAAATAGNNTCGACCAAAATGCAGAAACTTTTCCAAAATTATGATGCCAAAAATCAGGNGCTAACAANGGAAAGATAGCAATNGATAATAATATTCCAACAAAAGGAAATATCCATAATATAGATAAATCAGCTCCATTAAGATGAGGGGCACCACCTTCAGCAGAAAAAACAAATCCTGTGAGTAGAAAAATTGATATAATTATTTTATTAAGANTAGTATTAATCATAGTATCCTAGTTTTACATTTAAAAATTTATATATTTAAATTAATTGTATATGGATAATCATCCAAATTATTGATAACATTTTCTATAATTATTTTATTGTAATTTTAATAGTGCAATTATTTTTAGCAATACTAGTAATAGGCATAGCAGTCTTGGGGATGTCAATCGGAGTGATTTTTAACCGGAAACCTTTGCAGGGATCTTGNGGTGGAGTTGCAAATGATTGTATTTGTCTTAAAGGTGGCACTTGTGATGATCCTTCTCAAAAACCCAATCTATAATTCACTAACTACAGGCATATTNTTAGAGGATTCTATTTTAAAATTACCTTCTAAATCTTTAATTATCCAATAAGCTTCAAATCCATCTAAGGAGGCAATTAAAGTTTTACCTTCCTCCAATGATAATATACTTAATGCAGTAGATAAAACATCTGCATCCATACAATTTGGCCCTATCACAGAGACTGATGAAATATTTGATTGAGTAGATTTACCATTTCTAGGGTCAATTATGTGTGAATATTTTTTTTCATTAAACTGAAAAAAGTTCCGATAATTTCCCGATGTAGCCATTGCTTTATTTTTTAATGATACAACAGCAATAATATCTTTTCCTGGTTGATTATTTTCTATAGGCCTATCAATACCAATTTTCCACTCTGAACCTTTATTATTAGCGCCTAAAACACGAACCTCTCCACCAATCTCAACCATAAATCTTGACAATCCTTTAGTTATTAAAAATTCAAAAACTTGATCAACGCCCCAACCTTTTGCAATAGCATTCACATCCAACATTTGACCTTCTATCATTTTAATTAAAGTTTGTCCTTCTAGATTTATTTTATTGTAACCTANTTTTGACATTTCATTAATTATATCTTTATCTATAGGTGGCTCCCATGTATTATTATATGTATCTCTATCTATACCTTTCCTCCATAGAAGAACTAAAGGTAAAACTGAAATATCAAAAGCCTTTGACGTTAATTCACTCCAATAAATAGATCTATCTATCACTTCAGAAAAACCTTNGGAAATATTTATTGATTCATTTAAAGACATTTGATTAAATAAAGATATTTCACTATCTAACTTATAAGTAGACATCTGTTTATCAATATTTAAAAAAATAGAATCAATTCTAAATTGAATAGATTCTATATCAATTTTAACATCTGACTCATCCACTATTCGTATTGAATAAGTTGTCCCCCAGGTTTCTCCACTAATTACTATTATTGGATCAATACGTGAGCATGAAATGAAATGCATATAAATAATAAAGCCCAACAGTAGTCGGGCTTTAAGTAAAAATTTCGAAAATTGAATTTTAGCCAAAGCTATCATAAGCAATCATTTCTCTTTCAACTCCAAGATCATATAACATCTTATCACAAGCATCAATCATCATTGGTGGCCCACACATATAATATTCAATTTCCGTTGGATCCTCATGGTCTTTTAAGTAATTCTCAAATGCAATNTTATGAATGAATCCNGTTGGACCTTCCCAATTATCTTCAGGCATAGGTTCTGAAAGACCTACAATATATTTGAAATTTGGAAACTGTTTTTCTAGGTTTAAAAAGTCATCATGATAAAACATCTCTCTAGCAGATCGAGCACCATAGAAAAAAGTTATCTTTCTATCGGAATTTTGAGTATCAAGTAGATCAAATAAGTGGCTTCTCATAGGCGCCATTCCCGCACCTCCACCAAGATAAACCATTTCTCTATCGGTCTCCTTTGCAAAAAACTCACCAAATGGACCAGAGATAGTTACCTTATCGCCAGGTTTTAAATTAAAAATGTACGAAGAAGCTATTCCTGGTGGAACCTTATCCCACAACGCAGGAGGTGGCGTAGCAATTCGGACATTAAGCATAATAATATTTCCCTCAGCTGGATGATTTGCCATAGAATATGCTCGAAAGCATTCTTCATCATTGGTAGCCTTAATATCCCAAATGTTAAACTTGTCCCAATCGGGATGATATTGATTTTCTATCATAAAATCTTTAAAACTTAGATCATAATATTCCGGAATATCTATTTGAATATATCCACCTGCAGTAAAATTCAAATTCTCACCTTCAGGCAACTCTAAAACTAATTCTTTAATAAACGTAGCCACGCTATCGTTTGATCGAACTGTACATTCCCACTTTTGAATATTAAAAATTTCATCAGGAACTTTAATTTCCATATTTTCTTTTATCTTTACTTGGCAAGCCAAACGCCAATTTTCTTTTGCCTCTTTTCTATTAATATGACCAGTCTCTGTAGGTAGTATTCCGCCACCTCCAGAATTAACCTGGCATTTACATAAAGCACATGTTCCACCGCCTCCACAAGCGGAAGGAAGAAAAATACTTTTACCTGCTAGTGCAGATAATAAAGTACTTCCAGGACGACTTTGAATTGATCTTGTGTCATCACCATTAATTTTTATTGATACTTCCTCTTGCGGAAGAAGTTTTGATTCTGCAAAATTGAGCAATGTAACAAGAATTAGTATCACTCCTGTAAAAATAAGCATACTTAATAAAGTTGAAGTCATTATCATAATTGTATTCCCCCAAAAGACATAAATGCAATTGATATAAGGCCAGTAAGTAACATCGTTATTCCGATTCCGCGAAGCTTTAATGGAACATTAGAATAACGTAAACGATATCGAATAGAAGCCATTGCAATGATAGCAAGAAACCAACCTAACCCTGATCCAAATCCAAAAACAGTCGATTCCAATAAGGTATATTCGCGCTCAACTAGGAATAATGAACCACCTAGAATTGAGCAGTTAACTGCAATCAATGGTAAAAATATACCGAGATTTTGATAAAGAGCTGGAGAAAACCTATCAATAACCATCTCAACAAGCTGAACCATAGCAGCAATTACTGCAATGAAAACAATAGGTTTTAAAAAGCTAAGATTAATTTCTGGTAGGCCAGCCCATGTTAAAGCGCCTTTTCCTATCAAGAATGTATAAATGAACCAATTAACTGGTGCAGTAATCGTTAAAACAAACGTCACAGCTAATCCCAGCCCAATTGATGCATCCACTTTCTTTGAAATAGCTAAAAATGAACACATGCCTAAAAAATAGGCTAAAAGAATATTCTCTATGAAAACCGCTTTGGTAATTAAACTAATATAATGTTCCAAAATATTATTCCCCCTCTACCTTACCAATGATACGCTGGGCCCATACAATAAGTCCAAGAATAATAAACGCTCCTGGGCTTAATACCATTAATCCCATATTTTCATAACCTGCCTGATAGAAAAAATCTGGAATGACTTTGTAGTTATATATCGTTCCAAAACCTAATAGTTCTCTAAAAAAAGCTACTCCTATTAGTATTAGCCCATATCCTAATCCATTACCAATACCATCTAATAAAGATCTACCGGGCCCATTCTGCATTGCGAAAGCTTCTGCACGCCCCATAATGATACAGTTAGTAATTATCAAAGCGACAAAAACAGATAATTGTTTACTTATATCATAAAAAAATGCTTTAAGGACAAGATCGGTCAATATTACCATGGAAGCAATAACTGATAGTTGTACGATTATTCTAACCTTCGTGGGAATCATTTTTCTTAAAATTGAAATCACAGTATTTGATATTGAGAGAACTGCAATTACAGCAAAAGACATTACGATGGCTGTATCTAATTTTGTAGTTACTGCCAGTGCCGAGCAAATCCCTAAAACCTGCAAGCTAATTGGGTTATTACTCATTAAGGGGTCGGTAAATGCTGTTTTTGATTTTTTACTTAAGCCCATTAACCACTCCATTTACTTCTAATTTTTGAAAAGAAAGGATCATAGAATTTTAAGTCCTTAAGTAAAAACTGATTTAGTCCTCGAGAGGTCATTGTCGCACCAGAAATTCCATCAACTAGATGATAAGCATCTTCTGATGTTTCATCTACCTTTCCTTTAACTGTTTGAATACCTACTAAGTTTCCATTTTCATCTACAAATCGTTTTCCTACGAAATTATTTTGAAACCATGGCTTATCAACTTCACCACCTAGTCCTGGTGTTTCGATGTGAGCGTAGAAAGTAATTCCCTTAGCTGTCGCTCCATCCGCTTCAATTGAAAAATAACCATACATAGTTCCCCAAAGACCTTTGCCAGATATTGGGATTGAATACCCCTCAGTTACATTATTTGATACTCGTTTATAAATCGGGTATAAATCAAAGTCTGCATTAGGATCAATATCCTGAGGTAATTTATTTGCCACAATGGAACCAGAATTATCCACAACAAAACTAACTATTGAATTTTGAAAAATAGATTCTACATCTTCATTAGTCCATGGCAAATCATCTGAAGACCTAAAGCCTAAAGATCTTAAAATATTCTTTTTTATATCAACTTCAACATTTGATTCATACTTCTCTTTTAAAGAAGAATCCACTATAGATAGCATAAATGCTAAAACAATTGTAACAATCGCAGTAAAAAGTAATGTATATCGATTACTGTGCATAGCGAGCTTTCCTTCTTTTAATATTTGCTTGAATAACAAACCAATCAATCAAAGCTGCAAAAGCATTTACAAATAAAATTGATAACATTACGCCTTCAGGATAAGCAGGATTTATGGATCTAATGATAACTGTTAAACTTCCAAATAAAATTCCATAAATCCATCTTCCTTGGTTGGTATGGCATCCAGTAACAGGCTCGGTAGCCATAAATGCTGTTCCAAATAAAAAACTTCCCATCACTAAATGGTAATGTGGAGGAATCGTGAACATTGAATTACTTGAAAATGGTGCAACCAAGTTTGTTAATAAAGCAGTACTGATCAATCCGACTATGGCGCCAATCATCACTCTCCAATTCACAATTTTTATATATGCGAGAAATAATGCACCTATAATAATTAGAAATTTATTTGTTTCTCCAATCGAACCTGGAATCCAGCCCCAAAACATATTCCACCAAGAATAATCAAATTGGTTAAAATTACTAAGAAGGCTCAGTGCATCTTGATTTATTTCTGCTGCCGGAATTGATAAAGCTGTAGCACCAGAATACCCATCTGGACCTAAGACCCAAACTTTATCACCGGAAATCTTGGTTGGGTATGTAAAGAAAATAAATACTCTAGCCATCAAAGCAGGATTAAAGATATTCATCCCAACGCCACCAAAAATTTCTTTTCCTATTACAATTCCAAAAGTTGTTGCTACGGCTATTTGCCAAAGGGGTATACCAGCTGGCATAGTCAAGGGAATTAGAGCACAAGTTACTAAAAACCCTTCGCTAACTGGATGCTTTCTAACAACGGCAAATAAGAGCTCCCAGAATGCACCAGAAGCAAAAGTAACAATTATTATTGGTAAAATTTTATTAAAGCCGAACCAAAAGTTTTCCCAATTTGATCGCTCTAAATCAATAGCAATACTATTTTGGAATCCTATATTTATAGCTCCAAAAATGTATAGTGGCAATAGAGCAATAACAACTAAGATCATAATTCGCTTTGTATCAATACTATCTCGTATATGAGGTCCACTCCTAGTTACTTCATTTGTTGAAAATAAAATAGTATCTGTGGCTTCAAAAATCGGATAAAACTTTTCTAATTTTCCACCTTCCTCAAAATTATCTCTATATTTATCTAAAACTTTTTTGATCAGGCCAAACATTTATCCTTCTTCCTCCATAAGATCCAATCCATCACGTATCATGCCACCAACATCAATTTTACTAGGGCAAGCAAAAGAGCACAACGCAAAATCTTCTTCATCGCATTCAATGATCCCTAATTGCTCCATTTCTTCTATATCTTTTATATTAATAGCGCGATATAGTGCATTTGGTAGAATATCCATTGGCAATACATCTTCCCAAGTATTGATTGGTAAAATATATCTTTCACTACCATTTTGAAGAGTATTAAACCTGTAGTTTTTTTGTTTAGAACCAACAAAAGCATTAGTTAAACTATATCTTGAAGATGATGAGCCAGGCCTGAGCATACCCAAAAACTCTCTCTCACCACCATTTGGTAAAACAGAAATTGTTGAATGATAAAATCCTATAAAATCATCTAGGGCTGATTCTATACCAGTTAATATATCTCCAGAAATAACACGATTATTACCTTCTATTATTTTATCCTTAAGTAGATATTCAATTTGTGATCCTAATCTGGATTTTATATGAATTGGGTCTTTTATGCTTGGCCCTCCAACTGTAACGAATAGTGTTGTATCAAGTTGCCCAGTCAAAAAGAAATTTCCTATTCTAACCACATCTTGTGCATTAACTGTCCATATTACATCGTTTAATTTTAGTGGTGAAATATGATGAATTTGGATACCTACATTGCCTGCAGGGTGTGGACCATTGAAGGTATGGGCTTTTACACCCTTGACATCTAATAAGGTATCAGAAACGGTATTTTCATTGTATGATAAATGTACATCTCCATTTGTAAGTTTTTTTAAAATATCAATACCCGCTTGAAATTGGGACAACCTTCTTCTCAAAGCCAAATCCAAATTGACTGATAAAGGAGCTGTATTCCATCCTGAAATAAAAATGTCTCTTGGAACAGTTTCGGGATCAGAAACTTTATTAAAAGGCCTCTGGCGAATAAAAGGAAAAATATTTCCTTTTAATAATGCCGATAAGGCTTCTTTTCTACTTAAATCATTAATTTCATCAGGAGAATAAGATGAAAAAGATTGAGACACTTCTTCCTCAGATAATTTAATAACTATTTTTTGAATAGACCGACGCTCTCCAAATACAATTTCTGATACCTTTCCCGTACCTGGAGACGGCCAAGTTATTTGAGGGTTTGACTTATCACAAAATAATGGAGATCCAGTTTTAACATCGTCACCTTCTTTAACCAGAAGCTTAGGCTTAACACCTCGAAATTCGCTAGGGTTTAATGACACATATTCGGTTGAATTATCATCAATAACATAATTACTTGGCTTACCAGCAATTTGAATATTGTGACCCTTGAATAAATTATAATCAGCCAATTTTAATAATCTTTATAATAAATATTACATTCCTTGATAAATAACAAGAGATTGGCTAATCCAATCTGTGACAGGTCCAAAATACCATCCAAAAATAAAAGTAGGGACTGCCAGAACAATAAGAATTATAGTAACCAATGATGAAGATGGCATACCAATTGATTCACTTCGCTCACCAACCAAATACATATGTTTAACAACACGAATATAATAGTATAGTGAAACGACACTATTTACCACCCCAACAAATGCTAACCAATAATACTGTGACCCCGCTTCAATAACTGCTGCAAAGATATAAAATTTTCCTATAAATCCTGCTGTTGGAGGTAGACCTGTTAATGCAACCATAAACAGTGTCATAACTGCACCGACAAAGGGCATCCTCCACCCTAAATTATCAAAATCATCAAAGGTTTCACCGCCAAATTCATTTTGAACATATATTAAAACAAAAAAAGCTCCAAGATTCATGAAAAGATATACAAAGGCATACATCATAATTCCATAAACACCAGATTGAGACATTAATGGCAATGCCATCATCATATAACCAGCATGTGCGATACTTGAATATGCTAACATCCTTTTTACGCTATTTTGTTGAATAGCGACTAGATTACCAACCGTCATAGTTGCAGCAGATAAAACTGCTAAAAGTTGAGGCCAAGGAATATCATTAACAGCTAACCAAAACTCTGACGACATTGCTGACCCATCACCAAAAACTTGATTGAAAAAGCGAATTAATAGTGCTAGACCAGCTGCTTTAGGGGCAACTGATAAATACGCCGTTATAGTTGTTGGTGAACCTTCATAGACATCTGGTGTCCAAAAATGAAATGGAACAGCAGAAATTTTATAACCAAATCCAACCAAAATAAATACTACAGATAAAATTAATGCTAAGTTTGATTCAGGACTGAGCCCTGATATTGCAGACTGCATTTCAAAAAATTTTGTTGTACCCGTCAATCCAAAAAGAATACTTAATCCATAAAGCATAATTCCAGATGAAAATGCTCCATATATTACATATTTCAATGATGCTTCATTACTAGCTGGGGATTTTTTCAGATATCCAGCTAGAAAGAATGACATAATTGAAACAATCTCAATTGCCAGATAAACCATCAGTATATCAATCGCTGATACCATTAGAAACAATCCAAATGCCATTATTGATAATATTGAAAAGTATTCACCGACTCTATACTCCTTGAGCTCTTTTGAATTAAAACTCATCAGTATGACCAAAGCTGTCGATAAAAGAATTAATATCTTAAAAAAATTCGCAAATGGATCAAGTGCAACTGTANCCATNAAAAGATTCGTGACATTGCCCCCACCTAATCTTATTGCAAATAANGTAAGTGCTAAACCTCCTAGCACCCACCATGCAACNTTGAATGAATTCTCCCTACGGTAAAATAGATCTGCTATAATAGCAATTAAAATTGTTACCGTAAGTATTAGCTCCGGCCAAAAGTGAGCTAAACTATTTAGATTGCTCATTCATTTTCCCCATTAAAANGTGCTGGTGAACCCACCTAAGGATACAACCGAATCAATTAGCACATTAAGTGTTGCAGAAATCATATCTAGAAAAGGTCGAGGATATATACCTAATATTAATGTAATAACAGCTAGAGGAATTACCGTAAATAATTCGCGATTATTAATTTCAGGAAGATCATTATACTTTTCATTTGCAGGNCCAAAAAAGATACGTTG
Organism: Fidelibacterota bacterium; assembly: GCA_002713455.1. Classification (GTDB taxonomy): domain Bacteria; phylum Fidelibacterota; class Marinisomatia; order Marinisomatales; family TCS55. Next base: position 4,153 of record PASX01000025.1, on the reverse strand, counting down.
GAATGCCCATAAAAAATAAGCTGCATTCAATAGAATGCCCAAAGTAGAAATAATAACAATTGTTTTAAAAACTGGGAAAGCTCCAATAAAAATCATTGCCTCACTTATGAAACCACTAAATCCTGGTAAACCAAGTCCAGCAAAAAAAGCTATAGCTACAAAAGCAGTATAGATTGGCATTTGGGACGCAAGACCACCAAATCCTTCAATGTCTCTATGGTGTGCCCGATCATAAATCACACCTACTAATATGAATAGCATTGCTGAAATCGTGCCATGGTTAAACATTTGAAAAACTGCTCCACCCAATCCAGCTTGAGCACTAATTAAATTATCACCATTCATTGCTGAGGCTGCAATAACAGCGGCCATTCCAATAAGTGTATAACCCATATGATTAACAGATGAATAGGCTACTAATTTTTTTAAATCTTTCTGAGCTAAAGCGCACATTGCACCCCAAATAACATTAATTAAGCCTAAGACTGCGAGTGCGCCTGCAAACCAAAAAACACCATCTGGCAACATCGTATAATTAATCCTTAACATACCATAAACACCCAACTTAAGCAATACACCTGCTAAAATAACCGAGATTGCTGTTGGTGCTTCTACATGAGCTAAAGGAAGCCAAGTATGGAATGGGAAAACAGGCACTTTTATTGCAAAACCAATAAATAAAAGTACCCAAATCACTTTGATTGCGCTCATTCCCCACCAAAGCATTCCGTTTAAAGCCATTGGTGCAGTCTCCATTAGAACAAGCATATCAAAAGTGTTTCCACAAGTAAAATAAAGGGCAAGTATGGCAATTAACATCAATACAGATCCAGCCAAGGTATAGAGGAAAAATTTGATTGCTGCATACTCGCGTTGCGGTCCGCCCCATATTCCAATTAAGAAGTACATTGGAAGTAACATAACCTCCCAGAAAATATAAAATAGAAAGAAATCAAGGGCCAAAAAGACACCCATCACACCTGTATTTAAAAGAAGAAAAAGTGAAAAATACCCTTTTACAGCTTTATCGATATTCCAACTGACGAATACTCCAATAAATCCAATTAATGCCATTAAAAATACCATTGGTAAACTCAGGCCATCTACTCCAAGAATGTAAGTTATATTAAATGATGGAATCCATTCTGCTCTTTCCATGAATTGNAATGTGCCGACTGTCTGGTCAAAAATTTTCCAAAGGTAAATTGCTAATAATAATTGAGCACCCGATACAACAGCAGCTATCTGTTTAATCAATTTAGATCTATCTCTTGGAATAAAAGCAATCATTGCCATTCCAATTATTGGTAGCCAAATAATCCAACTTAATAAATAATTCATACTTTACCCTTTATCAAATCCCTATATTGTCTGAAAGACTAGAATAACAATTACACCTATCAATGCAAATAACATGTAATTCTGTAAGCGACCAGTCTGTATTTGTTTTAATTGTTTTCCAAATCCNTGCATAGAGCGNCCGACTCCATCAACTANCACTTGGTCAAGGCCATCATAATCCATTCGACCAGTCAATTTGGAAAGAATCCGNGTTACCCGACCAAAACCATTAATAAAATATTTATCGTAAAGATCCCAATCAAAATAGGCTACTGCACGCGATAGTTTCAAAAATGGTTGATAAATAAAACGGTCATAATTCTCATCAAAAAAATATTTATTTAAAGAAAGTTTGTACAAAAACCCAATTTTAACAGCTAATTTTTCCGCAGAAAATTTTCTTTTAAAATAGAAAAGATAAGATAGCCCAATACCTAAACTAGCCACAATTAATGAAAGTGCCATTGCTGGATAGTGCGCGTGATGTACTCCTTCATATATTTCTGCTGCAGTGGGGTTCCCTGGGACTGATGAATTTTGTGCTTTAATTAAATCAGTGAACCATCCATGATCAGAAAATGGATTAAAGTAAGGCAAAGTATAAAAGATAAAAAAGCTTAGACCTGCCAATAAAATTAAAGGATATGTCATTAATTTTGGTGATTCATGGATACCTTCAAANACTNTTGGCATCCTTGGCTTTCCATGAAATGTCATAAAAATCAATCTAAACATATAAAATGCTGTTATAGCAGCTGCGCCAAAACCAAAAATAGCTAATAATAAATGTTGAGGATATTGCTCAACAAAAGAAAGTGTTCCTGCCAAAATAGCATCTTTAGACAAAAATCCAGAGAAAAGCGGAACCCCTGAAATAGCTAATGTAGCTATCGTCATTGTCCAGTATGTAGTTGGCATTTTAGAGCTAAACCCACCCATATTCCTCATATCTTGTGGGTCAGTATCATGATCATGAAGCTCATGAAGAGAATGATGCATAGCATGTATAACTGATCCAGATCCATAAAATAAGCAAGCTTTGAACATAGCATGGGTTAAAAGATGAAAAAATGCAGCAATATAATTNCCAACACCAACTGCTAATATCATGTATCCTAACTGACTTACAGTTGAGTAAGCTAAAACTTTTTTAATATCATTTTGAGTGATAGCAATTGTAGCAGCNAATAAAGCTGTAAAACCACCAACATACGCAATAACTGTTAAGGCCTCAGGAGAAAATAATGGAAACAANCTTACAGTTAAATAAACACCTGCAGCTACCATAGTTGCAGCATGCATTAATGCAGAAACAGGTGTTGGGCCTTCCATAGCATCAGGTAACCAAATATGAAGAGGAAACTGAGAAGATTTTCCAACAGCACCCATAAAAAGTCCGATTCCTGCTAATGTTAAAAGATTTCCAGTGATTAATCCTTGATTTACTCCACTAAATACATCTTGAAAGTTGAAAGAATTGATTGCAGTGAATATGATCATAATTCCTATGAAAAATCCTATATCTCCAACTCTATTAGTTAAGAATGCCTTTTTACTCGCATCNGCTGCAGAATGTTTTTCAAACCAGTGNCCAATCAATAAAAAAGAGCTGACACCAACTAATTCCCAAAAAATATAAAGNGATATGAGGTTATTTGCTAAAACGATTCCATTCATGGAAAAAGTAAAAAGCCCTAAATAAGCATAATAACGATTATACCTTACATCACCTTTCATATACTCTATTGAAAATAAATGGGTCATACTTGAAATCAATGCGACAACAACCAACATAACAATTGTGATATTATCTACCCAAAAACCTAAATCAACCTTAAATGCACCTAAATCAATCCAAGGCATCACGACCTCGTGTGAAAAACTAGAGCTACCATTTATAAACATCGAAATAAGTAAAATTAATGATAATAGAAGAGTAATTAAAATGGCACCTATAGATACCCAATCACCTTGACGTGGCAATCTATTACCAATAAAGATGTTAATTACAAAGGCACCTAATGGTAAGAATAAAATCAATAAACAAAAAAATATGATTGTATTACCTGCAATCATTGCTTCAAGCCACTNACTTCATCAACATTAATTGTATTATAATTATTAAAAATATTAATGATAATTGCTAATGCTACAGCTGCTTCAGCTGCTGCAAGAACTATGACAAATANNGCATATACATGACCAGCCATATTCATTCCTCCNAACCGAGCAAAAGCCAAAAAATTCAAATTTGCTGCATTTAAAATCAATTCAATTCCCATAAGAACTGCGACTCCATTACGACGAGTGATNACCCCGAAAAGNCCCAAAGAAAAGAGGANTNCACTAACAAACAAATAGTTNGTTAAACTATCCACTAGCTATCCTTTCTTGATAAGGTTGTTGCGCCAATTAAAGCTCCTAGTAAGAGCAATGAGGCTGCCTCAAATGGAAGTAAATAATCAATCATTAATAATCGTCCAATAGCTTCGGTTGTTTGAGTAGGCTCACTATTTGCAACTACATTCCATGGAGTGTTAGCTACCATAAACCCTAAGCCTGCGATAAATATTAAGAGTATTACAGATCCAATACTTTTTTGAACCGAAGTATTACTAATATTTACCGATGTTATTTTATTAGTAAGCATGATTCCAAAAATAATCAAAACTAGAATTCCCCCAATATAAACCACAACCTGCACAACAGCTAAAAAGTCGGCCCATAAAAACACATAAAGCCCCGTTACGCCAAATAAAGTGAAGAGTAATGCGTATGCTGAATAAACTAATTTTTTACTTAGAACAACAAG
>PASX01000024.1 GCA_002713455.1 Fidelibacterota bacterium | reverse complement strand
ATAATCCTAATGATGTTATTTTTGATGGTAATTATCAAGGCCAGGGGAATGGTAAACAAAGATTTTTTGCATTTGATAGAACTAAGCACGGGCCTTCTCAGGTCGCATATGAAGATAAATTCACATTTGAAAATATTACATTTCAAAATGAATTTCATAATGGCGCCACTTNNGATAATACAGATGGTAATGATCCATTTNNTAATTCAGGTGGAGGAGCTTTTTATCTANATTCATATGGTGAGTTTATTTTTAGAAATNTAGTGTTTAATAATAATANTGCATTTCAATATAATTATCATGGAGGAGGAGGAGCTGTTTTTGCTAGAGTTTTCAAAGATAGAAAGGCTCCAATTTTTATTAAAAGTAAATTTATAAATAACCATATAAGAAGTATGGATAATTCATCANGTGNCCATNGTCATGCGCAAGGTGGTGCTGTTTTTATTTTTCCAGGCNTAGTTGATCAAGGTTTGGCTGGCGATGGAAATTATTATGACCCTGACAATGTCATGGATGTTAATCCCGTTATTTTTGAACAATGTATTTTTGAATCAAATAGAGCTATAGCAAATAATGCGGATGGTGCGCCTTTTGGTGCTGCGATCCAATCCCATTTCAATACTCTAATTGTTAACTCTATTTTTGTTAACAATAGAAATGAATCTTTTAGTAATCAAAATAATAATACNGCTACAGTTNAAGCTGTACCTTTTTATCAAAAAGAACCTCAGGATGGATGGCTCCCAGGTAGAGTAGTCTTAATTAATAATACCTTTTATGGAAATAATAATTATGCTGATCTGGTTTATGGNCTTTCTGGATCTCCCGGCAGTCTCAATGGAATTCTTGCTGTATACAATAATATTTTTGATTATAAAAAACCTTCTGGTTCTAATGGGCGTCCAATCNCTACATNNGATTCAGGCGGTGATAACACAATCGATGTATATCGCGGTGCAAATCTTTTTNCTAATGATGAACAGCACTGGGGCTTGCCATCCCAAGCCGAAATTAAAGATGATGGTGAGGATGTAGTAGGTGACCCTCAATTTAAAGGAGCAGTGGTAAATAATTTTCAATTAAGACCAAATAGTCCTGCTATAGATAAAGGTTTTAATAGTTGGATATCAAATGTTACTAAGGGATATAATAATGATAATNCACCTATCATTGATAATAGAGGATTTTATCGAGTTGGAAAGCCAGATATTGGCGCCTTAGAATTTGGAGCTAGTAAATATCTTTTGAGTCTTGAAGATGATATAGATACACCAGATACACCTATTTTTGTCAAATTAAATCAACAAATAAATTTTACTCTTAATACAAAAGATCTTGATGGCAATCTTGTGGGAAGTGGAGATTCAATAAGATGGAATATATTCCCAAGTGCAAAATATGTTGCAATTGAAAAATCGGATTCAACTACCTTTGGTGGAACAGCAAAAGCAGTATTTAGAGTTTCAAGCTTGCAAAAGAGTAAAGGATTCAGATTTAGAGTCGAAGCTGAATTACCTGAAGGTGCCTTTATTAGTTCAGATCTATATGTCATAGAAGAAATTGTGACTGGATCTCCACCGCCTGTATTAGGATTAACGATTGATCCTAAAACTTGGACAAATCAACCTGATTTTAAACTATCGTGGGAAACACCTAATTGGGATAAACAACGTGAATTATTAGGTTTAGTTTTAGAAACTGATGACGGATTTCAATCTGAACGCCAATTTTTTCCATTTCCTACTGGAGATACACTAGTGACGGTGACATATAAAGCTGCAGATGCAGGTGAATTTGATTTAAAGGTTTGGTTGGTAGATGAATTAGGAAATGAGAGCAGTGATAGTGCTCAATCTGTGAAAGCATATTTTGATAATGTTCCCCCAAGTCCAATAAGAGTCTATAGCCCTAATACATATATACCTCAAGATGGATCTGACATAAATTGGTTTTATTCATCTGATACACCACGATTTGAATGGGATGACGCAGGAGATTATCCCTCTGGAATAAAAAAATGGATTTTGTGGACTCAAAAACAAGGTGGGGCGAAAAAAGTTTATGGCGAGTACACAGATAAAGATGTAACCTTCAATGATGGTGATGTTATTTTAGAAGATGATGTTACTCTTGATGATGGATATTATACTTGGTGGCTTGAAGCAGAGGATAATGCCTCTAATTTATCTATTTCTGATAGTGCTCAATTTGCTGTTGATGTATCAGCACCATTTATTGTTCATAATAATCCATTAATTGAAATTGATGAGAATTCTACTTCACCATCTATTAGTGCAGACTTTTCCGATGGGGCATCTGGAGTTTCTTTTGGTCGATTACATTATCGTCGAGCTAATACAGGATCCTTTATCACTGTAAGTTTACTTGATGGCCCTTATAATATTCCTGGAAGCGATATCAAAGCGAATGGTCTTGAGTATTATATTGATACAGGTGACAATGTTGGTAATTATGGTAGATGGCCAGAAGGAAAAGCTTTCCAATCAGTTAGAGTAAGATCTGAGGACCCAATATCTACCGCAGGTAATTTAAATCTTCCTGGTGGAACAGATTCAACCAGTTATATTTTCTTCTCAATTCCATTTGATGTAGGAAATGGAATTAGTGCTTTTAAAGCAATGATGGACCCTCAAAATGAAGGCCCTGATGAATTTAAATACAGACTCTATTCCTATAGTAATGGATGGCAAGAAAATCCATCATCTCTTACAATGGGGAATGCATATTTCTTTATTTTTGATCCAGATAAATATTCAGATGTGCTACCTATTACATTTGATTTTGGTCAAGGTGTCTCTACAGAAACCGACCCACCTTATATGGTTAGTGTAGGCCCTGGGCAATGGAAGTTTTTTGGTACCCCATATAATTTTAATGTAAGTCTATCTAACATTTATACGGAAAATGGTACTAGCATACAAGACGCTGGTTCAATTTATACTTGGAATGGTAGTTGGACAGGTGTTGGATCATCTATCCAGCCCTGGAAGGGTTATATATTTAAATCAGGTGGTGATACACAGCTCCATATAGATGCGAGAGGAACTGAATTTAGTCAAATGGCAAAATCAATAGACCCTGATAATTATCCACTAAATTCAGATGAATGGATTATTGATATGATTGCTAGAACTGGTAATGCAAAAGATCAATTAAATTCTGTGGGTGTCCGACATACTGCTGAAGATGGATATGATCGACTAGATGAATTTGAGCCACCAGTTGCTCCTGGAGATATATCACTAAGGATTGATAATCGTGATCGTGATATTTCGCCTGATGTGTATGCAAAAGATATTCGTAAGCCTAATGAAGAAGGTCATTACTGGGATCTACAAGTATTATCACCAACAAATGGCGATCGTACTTATTTGACTTTTGAAGGACTGGGATATATTCCTGAGGAGTATGATGTCTTCTTGATTAATAAAACCAATAAACAAGCTATTAATCTGGAATGGGAAAGTACTTATCGATTTGCAAATACTGGTTCTAAGGGATATGTGAAACAAGACTTTAGATTAGTAGTTGGTACAAAAGAATTTGTTGAAGCAAATAATGCAGGAGTAAATCTATATCCAGATGAGTTTACTTTAAGTCAGAATTATCCTAACCCATTTAATCCTCAAACATCAATAAGGATTAGTTTAGAACAAGATGCTCAGGTTGATTTAATCATTTATAATCTATTGGGTGAAGAGATTACGCGTCTCGCTGCGAATGAATATCGTCCTGCAGGTTACTATAATTTTATATGGAATGGTCAAAATGCTATGGGTGCAAAAGTTTCTACTGGTGTATATTTTTATCATGCGATGATTCGCAATCCACAAGGTAAAGTTGTGTTGAATAAGACTAGGAAAATGATTTTCCTAAAATAATCTTTTTTCTTTAGCTTACCCCTTATATATAGGAAGGCTCTTTTGAATCGGAAAACCATCCTAATTTTACTTTTATTTTTTTCATCTATTTATGGGCAGATAAGTCGCTATGATGCTAAGCCCACATTAGCAGTATTTAATTTTGAAGGGAAAGCTATATCTGATGATAATATGACCCTATTATTAGATACTTTAATTTCTGAGTTATACAAAACCAATGCATTTATTATGGTTGAAGAGCATCAGATGAATGAGATCATCTTAGAACAGAAATATGACAATCTAGATTGCAGAGATCAAGGGTGTGGTATTGAAATTGGTATGATTTTAGGAATAAAAAATATCATTATCGGGACATTCGAACAAATTGCTGATTCAACTATTATGAAGGCTTCAATCATCAATGTTAAGGATCGTGAAACTAAAAAATCAGTTGATAAAGCCTATCAAGGTAAATTAGAAGGATTATTTCCACTTATTCAGATTTCTGCCTGGGAGTTTGCAGATCTAGACCCTCCCAATAAGCTACTTAAAAAAGCAGGGCTATTGACTGATGAAAAAAATGATGATTTGTTCTTTAAGCAGTGGGCTAAATGGATAATGAAATATTTCAATCTTATATTGGATCGATTAAAAATAAATAAAAAGAATGTTGCTGAAAAAGTATCTTAAACCAGTTCTTTTACGTAAGTTTAAACCTAAATATTATATGCTGATGAAAAGAAAATTTCTATTTATTTGGATGATATCTTCATTATTAACAGCGCAAAAGTATGAAGATATAATCCAGCCTATTTGGGATGATTATTGTACATCTTGTCACGCTGGGAACAACTATAGCGGTAACCTTGATCTATCCAGTGGGAATAGCTATGCTAACATCGTAAATGTTAATTCAAATGGTTATCAAGGATATAAGCTAGTTAAACCAGGTGATCCCATGAACTCTGTTTTGTTTCAAAAAATTGTTGGGAATATAGCTTTTGGTAATCCAATGCCTCCCGGTGGAAATAAATTAAGTGCAAGTAAAGAAGAGGAAATAAAAAAATGGATTAATAATGGTGCACTAAAGGAATGGGGAGATTTAGGATTAGAAAATGATTTAGTAATTACTCCTAACTCATTTGAATTAGCTCAAAACTATCCTAATCCATTTAATGCGGTTACCAGTATTCAAATATCACTCATTGTAGACTCTAAAATTACTATNAGGGTTTATGATTTTTTGGGCAAACAAGTTAATTCTTTGGTTATCAATCAATATCTAAACAAAGGTAACCATAGTTTTATTTGGAAAGGTCAAGATGATAATGGATATCAATTGACATCAGGTGTATATTTATATAGACTTGAAGTAAATTCTACAAATGGAAGACAACTATACCAAAAAACTAAAAAGATGATATTAATGAAATGATTAAAAAATTATTATTAACTATAATTTGCATTACTTCTTTTGCTTTTACGCAAAAGGAATTTGGAAAAGTAACTTTACCGCTTGGCCGTGTTCAGGTCCAAAAAGGTGGTACTGGTGATTTTAAAAGGGCAATGCCTCGTATGTCAATTCACGAAAAAGATATTGTAAAAACATTAGCTAAGTCCCGTTGCGAGATTACCTTAGTTGGGGGAGGAAAATTAAGAATTGGTCAGAACTCAGAGCTTGAAATAACTGAAGCAAATGTAAAACCTATGGAAAAGAATTTTGGAGCTACTTTAAAAAAAGGTGATGTTTGGGTTGCTGCAAAAGCAGCTTTTGGTGAAAAGAAGAATGTTGCTGTTCGAACACCAACAGCGGTAGCTGCTATTCGAGGAACGAAGTACCGAGCGAAAGCAGGAGAAGATGAAAGTTCTGTATTAGTCTATGATGGTAAAGTAGATGTCAACGCTGCTAAGAATGTAATTGATGCACGAAATCAACAGATGAGGCAGGGTGGACCTCAAGGAGGAGCAGCTCCCAAATTTACATTAGGTCCGGTTACTGAGATTCAAGCACCTACTCAAGTTGCTGGTCCATATGAAGTTTCATTAGAAGATTGGATAAGCTTAGTTGAAGGCATGCAGATCAATGTCCGAAAAGATGGAAAATATTCTATGTTCAAGTTTGACCAAGATACAGATGCTGGGTTAGATTTTGTTAAATGGAATAAAGAGCAAGATGCCAAAGATGGAAATTAAAATTTGAAAAAAATATTAGATAATCTAGAGGACTTAAGCGTTGAGTCCTCTTTTAATTTATTAACGGATTTTCTTAAGCGTGTTGGTGCAGGGATAATTATTGGTATTGCGATGGCGATACTTTTTGGTTGGGCATCATACAATATTTCATTTTTGAAAGAGCTTTTTGATCGATATGAATATGTTTCATATGATAGTAGAATTAGATATAAGGTTGGAGATATTAGTGGAGAAATGGCAATNGATGATGTTGTGATTATTGATATCGAAACGAGCTCTGTTGCGCCAACAGAAGANGGTGGANTAGGTCGNTATTTTAATTGGCCACATTCTTATCATGGTCAGCTGATTAATACAGTTTCATCTGGAAATCCAAAAGCAATTTTATTTGATATGATTGTAGATCCGGAGAATACATTTAATTACGATCTTGTAAATGCACTTCAATCTGAGAATAAACCTAACCAAGCATTAGATGAAGTTACTCAACAGTATCTAGTGAGTAATGATCCAAGTAGGTTTGTAGAAGCAACATTTAATACGCAAAAAGCATATCATGGCCTTGAATTCGGATATGCTGATACTATGAACTTTTTATATCCTATGGATTCTGAACCCGAAGGATATTATTATGATAATCATATTATTAANGGCGTATCTGAAGAAGCTAAAAAAAGATTGCCACCTGGTGAACGTTTTAATAATACTCATGTAGATTTACTTTCTGCTTCTGTTGGTGCAGGATCAGTAACATTTTTAGTTGATGAGGATGGTGTGATACGTNGAGCGCCAACAGCAATTTATTTTGAAGGTGCAGATCATGTCTATCCTAGCCTTGTATTGTCCGGAATCATTGATATCTTGGGTATAAAAAAAGATGGTGGTTTTGATTATGATTTTGAAAATAATGTATTAAATCTAATTGATACGACGGAAACAATTGTCCGTTCTATTCCTATTGATGATCGAGGTAGAATGTTTGTTAATTTCTATGGGGGGTTTCAAACATTTACTTATATACCCTATATGTACGCAATGGATCCTGAAATGCTTGACCCTACCTATTGGGANAACAAGGTTGGTATAGTAGGTGCATCTTTAGCAGGACTATCTGATTTTAGAAATACTCCAGTAGCTGAAGCTTTTGTCGGAGTAGAAATCCATGCTAATGCAATGTATAGNATATTGCAAAATGAATTTATAAAAATAAAAAGCCAAGCAGATAAATTTAAAACCATATTGATATTATCAGTATTAATGGGAATTTTTATTAGCTTTCCAAAGAAACCACTTTATGCACTTCCAATTCCAATTATTGGTATAGTTTCATGGATCATATTTACTCGNNTTCAATTTGGTGGTTCTCTAATAATGTGGGATGTAACACGGACCATACTTTCAATGATTGGGACTTTTGTTGGGATTTTTATGTACAACTATTTTGGTGCTGAAAAAGATAAAAGATTCTTAAAAAATACATTTAGTACATATATATCACCTGAATTGATCGATCAAATGTATGATGCGAAAGAGCAGCCCTCACTTGGTGGAGANGAAGGCTATCATACTGCATTTTTTACAGATATTCAGAGTTTCTCAGCTTTTTCTGAAAAATTAACTGCCAGCGATTTAGTTGAATTGCTTAATGATTATCTTACAGAAATGACTGATATCCTTTTATCAAATAAAGGAACATTGGATAAATATATTGGNGATGCNATNGTAGCGTTTTATGGAGCACCTGCACCAGTTGATGATCATGAATATTGGTCTTGCTTGACCGCAGTAAAAATGCAAGAACGATTAGCTGAACTTCGTGAAAAATGGCAAGAAGAAGGAGATAGGTGGCCAGAAATAGTTCATAATATGCAAAATAGAATTGGTATCAATACNGGTAAACTAGTGACGGGTAATATGGGNTCGACAATGAGAATGAATTATACAATGATGGGCGATACAGTTAATTTGGCAGCAAGACTCGAGGCATCTGCAAAACAATATGGTATTTATATTCAAGTTGCTGAAGAAACATATGCAGCATGTAAAGATAAATTTATCTGGCGTGACCTTGATTATGTTATTGTTATGGGTAAAACTGAACCAGCTCAAGTTTTTGAATTAATATCTGAAGAACAAAATATGCCTNCTGGTTATGATAAACTTTTACCTGCTTACAATGAAGCTTTAAAACTTTATCGAAATCAAGACTGGGTTAAAGCAATTGATGCATTTAAGGCATCAGATGAGTTAGAAGATATGTTTCCAGGAAGAAAGACAAATCCAAGTAAAATATATATTCCAAGATGCGAGCATTACAGGGATAATCCACCAGGCGATGAATGGGACGGTTCCTGGGCCTTGACAAAAAAATAATTTATTAATTTGAATCTCCCTTATTATTCAGCAAAAGATATAAGATCGTTAGTATCTATGTCTGAAGCAATCAACGCAATGAGTGATGCATTCAAATCATTAAGTAGTAATACTGCGATTGTTCCAAGCCGGATTAATATGCCAATAATGGATCAAAATGCACTCCATCTTTCTATGCCTGCATATATTAAAGGTGGGAAATATATAATGATAAAATTAGTGAATGTGCATTATGATAATCCTAAAAATAATTTACCGTTAATCAATGGAATAATATTATTAATGGATTCAAAAAATGGTATTCCTCTAGCATTTATGGANGGGAAGTCGATCACAGCCTTAAGAACAGGGGCAAGCTCAGGATTGGCTACTAAAATTCTTTCAAATCAAAATTCAAAGTCCGCAGTCGTAATAGGATCTGGCGTTCAAGCTTTAAGTCAGATTGAAGCGATTCGAAATGTTAGAGANNTNGATTCAATAAAAGTAATTGGACGTAATATGAATAAGGTTGAAGAATTATGTTCAAAATTTGACAGTTTGGTTAAACCTGGAATTAATGATTCATTAAAAGGTGCTGATATCATATGTACAGCGACAACATCTAAAGTTCCATTATTTAATTATGAAGATGTAAAAAGTGGTGTGCATATCAATGCTGTTGGCGCTCATCAATCTAANACTAGAGAACTTGATACAAAATTAATACAAAAAGCAAAAGTATATATTGATCATCTGGACCCAAGTAAAAATGAAGCAGGAGATATATTGATACCAATTAGTGAAGGAGTTTATAGCTGGGAAAATATTCAGGGTGAATTAGGTGAATTGATTGAAGGTAAAATTAAAGGGAGGACAAGTGATTTNGATATTACGGTATTCAATTCTATTGGTAATGCTGTCCAAGATCTAGCAATTGCAAGGATGATAATAGAAAAAAAAGGAAAAGAGTAATAAAATATATTTCATGTTTCAATAATTATTAAGAATTTCATCTATGGATATTTTAATTACGGCCACCTTTTTGTTTAAGGGTGGCCGTTTTTGTATCAGAACCTCAAGAAGGGTTTCTAGCTAGTGACTTGGGGTCACTCATTTATTGAAATGACCCATTATATATTATTTTCATCATTTAGTTATATAACTATAAATGGATAAGCAACCAAAACAAGCAGTATTGCTTTTAGCAGATGGACGTGAATTTTACGGGAATTCATTTGGTTATCATGGAGAAACTACAGGGGAAGTTTGTTTTAATACGGGGATGTCTGGTTATCAAGAAATTCTTACTGATCCATCTTATTGTAAACAAATAGTNACGATGACATCGCCTCACATTGGCAATTATGGTGTAAATAAAGATGATATTGAATCAAAAAATATTCAAGTAGCTGGTTTTGTAATTAAAGAAGAATCTGAAATCCCTTCCAATTGGAGATCAGAATTATCTATTGGAGAATATCTTGATCAGCAAAAAATAGTGGGTATAAAAAATATTGATACAAGAGCATTAACACGTCATATCAGAGATAATGGAGCAATGAATGGAATTATATCATCTATTGATCATGATATAAAATCATTAAAATTAAAACTTGATAAAATACCATCCATGAATGGCCTAGATTTAGCAAAATTGGTTACAACAAANGAATCATATGAATGGTCAAATAATAATGGATTATATAAAGTAGCTGCNATTGATTATGGAATTAAACTAAATATTTTACGATTATTAAAAGAGCACAAATGTGATATTACTGTTTTCCCAGCTCAAACAACTGCTGATGAAATAATTAAATTTNATCCTGATGGNGTTTTTTTGAGCAATGGTCCAGGTGATCCAAGTGCAGTTACATATGGNATTGAAATGGTCAGATCTTTATTGGGTAAAAAACCAATCTTTGGTATTTGTTTGGGTCATCAGATTCTTTCTCTAGCTCTAGGAGCTAAAACATTTAAACTTAAATTTGGTCATCGTGGAATTAATCATCCAGTTAGNAATAATAATACAAGTACAGTTGAAATTACTAGCCAAAATCATGGGTTTGCAGTTGACTTAGATTCACTTCCAAAGAATGTAACCTCAACACATATAAATTTAAACGATAATACTTCTGCGGGTATAATGTGTAAAGATTATTCTGCTTTTTCAGTTCAATATCACCCAGAATCAAGCCCCGGACCGCACGATAGTAGATATTTATTTAAGCAGTTTATAGATATGATGAGGAAATAAATGCCAAAANGAACTGATATAGAATCAATATTAATAATTGGTGCGGGTCCAATTGTTATTGGTCAGGCTTGTGAATTTGATTACTCAGGGACTCAGGCAACACGAGCTCTTAAGGAAGAAGGGTACCGTATTATACTTATTAATTCTAATCCAGCAACAATAATGACAGATCCAAATTTAGCGGATGCAACATATATTGAACCTATTACATCAGANTATGTTGAAGAAATTATAAAAAAAGAAAAACCAGATGCTATANTGCCAACGGTTGGTGGACAAACCGCATTGAATTTATCTATGGAATTACACCGAAATGGGATACTGAAAAAATATGATGTTCAATTAATTGGAGCACAGGTTGAGGCAATTGATAAAGCGGAAGATCGTGAACAATTTAAAATAGCTATGGATGAAGTTGGAATAGATACGGCTGTAGGTGGATTTGTTAATACATGGAAAGAAGCGGAAGCTTTACTAGATAAAATTGCTTTTCCAATAATAATTAGACCNTCATTTACTTTAGGNGGAACAGGAGGTTCAGTTGCTTACAACTTTGANGAGTTCCAAGAGTTAGTTGAAAATGGATTNAATGCTAGTCCTATNTCTGAAGTCTTGATTGAAGAATCATTGCTTGGCTGGAAAGAATTTGAATTAGAAGTGATCAGAGATAAAGCAGATAATGTAATCATTGTATGCTCAATTGAAAATATTGATCCTATGGGTGTGCACACTGGTGATTCAATTACGGTTGCGCCCGCAATGACTTTGTCGGATAAAGAATTTCAACAAATGCGTAATTGGTCTATTAAATGTTTAAGAACAATTGGAGTAGAAACTGGAGGTTCCAATGTTCAGTTTGCAGTAAATCCAGAAACGGGACGATGTATTATAATAGAAATGAATCCACGTGTAAGTCGCTCATCTGCCTTAGCATCAAAGGCAACGGGATTTCCTATTGCAAAAGTTGCAGCAAAACTTGCGGTAGGTTACACATTAGATGAATTGCAAAATGATATAACAGGAAAAACATTGGCTGCTTTCGAACCTACCATAGATTATATAGTAACAAAAGTTCCCCGATTTGATTTTGAAAAATTTCCTTCTGCTAGTGGTCACTTAGGTGTCCAAATGCAAAGTGTTGGAGAAGTAATGTCAATTGGTAGAACATTTAGAGAGTCATTACAAAAAGCTTTCAGATCATTAGAAGTGGGATTAGATGGATTAACACCTAAATCAAGCTCTGAAGATGATTCTGATTTGACCAGATCTCGCGGATTAGATATGTCGACACTAAGTTATGCGACTTGTTTTCGATTATTAAAAGTTTGGCAAGCATTTTATCAAGGTGAATCATTGAAAAATATTTATAATCAAACAAAAATAGACCCATGGTTTTTAAATCAGATAAAAATGATTGTTGATGCAAATCCAGATAAGTCATTAAGAGAATTAAAACATGAGGGATTTTCAGATAGCCAACTTGGTAGAATGTTGAACAAATCTGAATTGGAAATTCGTTCCCAGAGAAAGAAAAAAAATATTCAACCTTCCTATAAAGTTGTAGATACATGTGCAGCTGAGTTTGTTGCACAAACTCCATATTGTTATTCAACCTATGACTCTGAAAATGAAATTATTCCACTTTCTGGTAAAAAAATCATGATTTTAGGTGGAGGCCCAAATAGAATTGGACAAGGGATAGAGTTTGATTACTGCTGCGTTCAAGCTGTTTTTGGATTAAAAGATCAAAATTATAAAACAATAATGGTTAATTGTAATCCTGAAACAGTTAGTACAGATTTTGATCTTGTAGATAGACTTTATTTTGAACCAGTAACATTTGAAGATGTTTTAAACATTGTAGAATTTGAAAAACCCGATGGTGTTCTTGTTCAATTTGGAGGACAGACGCCACTTAAAATAGCAAATGCACTATCATCTTCTGGGGTACCAATTATAGGAACTTCACCAGAAAATATCGATATAGCTGAAGATAGAGAGAAATTTGGGAAAATACTTGATAAGTTAAGCGTTACATGTCCTAAATACGGTACAGGAAGAACATTAGAAGAAGTAATTGATGTAGCTGAAAAAATAGGATTTCCAGTTCTAGCCAGGCCAAGTTATGTGCTTGGTGGTAGAGCAATGGAGATTGTTTATTCTAATGACCAATTAATTAATTATATATCAAAAAATGCAGATGTAACAGCTGGCCATCCTATTTTGATTGATCAGTTTCTTGAAGATGCTTTTGAATTTGATGTTGATGCACTGTGTGATGGTGATGAAGTTCATATTGGAGCCATAATGCAACATATTGAAGAAGCTGGTATACACTCTGGTGATTCGGCTTGTGTCCTGCCACCATATAAGATAACCAGCGAGGCTTTAGTCGAAATCGAAAGAATTACAAAAGCATTGGCACTTGAATTAAATGTTATTGGACTAATAAACCTGCAATTTGCTTATAAAGATGGACAAGTCTACGTTCTCGAAGTTAATCCTCGCGCGAGTAGAACCGTTCCTTTTGTAAGTAAAGCAACTGATACACCATTAGCTCGAATTGCTTCCCAGCTTGCTGTAGGGAAAAAACTTAAGCATTTTAAACTAAATGATTGGAATAAAAACAATCATATTGCAGTGAAGGAAGCTGTTCTCCCATTTAATAAATTCCCAAAAGAATCTATTTATTTAAGCCCTGAAATGAAATCCACTGGTGAAGTTATGGGTATTTCAGATAGTATGGGGGAGTCATTCAAAAAGGCATCGATAAGTGCAGGAAGTCATATCCCTAATGAAGGCACTATTTTTATTTCTGTAAATGATGCTGATAAATCAGATTTAATTCCAATTGCAAAAGATTTTATTAAATTAGGTTTTACTATTATTGCTACTTCAGGAACAGCTAATAATTTGAATAAAAATGGTATTAAAGCTGACTCAATATTTAAAGTAGGTGAAGGGCGACCAAATGTAGTTGATGGGATAAAAAATGGAAACATTAATTTGGTAATAAATACACCTATGGGTGCGCAAGCTCGGTATGATGAAGAATCAATTGGACGCGCATGTATTCAAAAAGGTATTTTGCCAATTACTACTTTATCAGCTGCTCACGCTGTTCTTAAAGCTATACATCATAATGATGAATCAATTAATATTAAGTCAATTCAAGAATACCATAATTAATCTTGTTTCAATACAATATATAAATTAGTTTCAAGTATCTATGAAAATTATTACTCGCAATCATGCAATAGAGCGGCGCCGTTCCATTATTTTTGGAGGGACCTAGGTATCTTATAATATGAAATCATATAAAAAATAGATTTATATAAAAGCCTACCGAAAGTCCGGTGGGCTTTTTTTATGAAAGGATTATAATGAAAAAAGATAAAGTTGTTCTGGCTTATAGTGGTGGGCTAGATACATCGATTATATTAAAATGGTTAGTTAACAAAGGGTTTGAAGTCATTTGTTTTGTTGGTGATGTTGGTCAAAGTGATGATTTTAATTTAGTGAAAGAAAAGGCTTTGAAGCTTGGTGCTAAGGAAGTTCATATAAAAGATCTTCAAGAAGAATTTATTGTAGATTATATTTTTCCTGCATTACAAGGAAATGCTTTATATGAGGGGCGCTATCTCCTTGGTACTTCTCTAGCAAGGCCAGTACTTGCTAAAGCTCAAATTGAAGTTGCTCAAAAGGTAGATGCTAAAATTGTTTCACACGGCTCAACAGGTAAAGGTAATGACCAAGTGAGATTTGAATTATCATATTATGCACTAGCTCCAGATATTGAGATATTAGCTCCATGGAAAAATACGGAATTTCTAAATCAATTTAAGGGTCGAGATGATTTGTTAGATTATGCAAGAGAGTGGAATATTCCAGTTTCTGCATCAAAAAGTAATCCATATAGTGAAGATGAAAACATTATGCATATTAGCCATGAAGCAGGTGATTTAGAAGACCCTGAAACTAGACCAGATGAAAGTGTTTTTAGTTTAACAAATAGCATTGCTGATTCTGATGAAAATGAATCATTAATAGAAATTCATTTCAATAACGGGATGCCTACGCAAGTAAAAAATATTGATGATGGAGAAACTATATCTGGAAGTCTAAATTTATTTAAATATCTTAATGAATTAGGTAAGCGTCATGGAATTGGAAGAGTAGATATGGTTGAAAATAGATTTATAGGTATTAAATCAAGAGGTATTTATGAAACTCCAGGAGCCACAATTTTATGGGATGCTCATAGAGATCTTGAAGGGATTGCCATGGATAAAGAAGTAATGCATATCAGAGATATGTTAATACCAAAATTTTCAGAATTAATTTATAATGGTTTTTGGTTCTCTCCTGAAATGGATTTCTTGCTTACTGCAATAAATAAAAGCCAGGAAGCCGTTGATGGAAAAGTAAAACTTGCATTAATTAAAGGTAATGTAATTACGATTGGACGGGAATCTCCTTCATCATTATATAATAAAGACTTATCTAGCATGAATGTTGAAGGTGGTTTTGATTCAACAGATTCAACAGGATTTATAAATATCAATGCAATTCGCTTAAAAGCGCATAATCTTATTATGAAAAAGATCAATCCATATAAATGGAGAAAGGATTAATAGCATGACTAAGTTGTGGGAAAAAGGAGTTGGGTTCGATAAAAAGATTGAAAGTTTTACTGTAGGCAATGATAATGATTTAGATCAGATTTTACTTCCTTACGATTGTGAAGCTTCAATTGCTCATGTAAAGATGTTAAATAAAATGAAATATTTAAATGATAATGAATCAGATAAATTAATTAAAGAACTAAATTTTATTTTGGAAGAAAGTAAAAGCGGTAATTTTAAAATAAAAAAATCTCATGAAGATTGTCATACTGCAATTGAAGATCACCTAGTAAATACATGTGGTGATTCCGGTAAGAAAATTCATACTGCACGATCCAGAAATGATCAAGTTCTAACTGCTCTTCGTTTATATTATAGAGAATCAATAGATGATGTGAAAAAACTATTAATTGATTTAATTAAATCATTAGAGTTGTTTTCAGATAAAAATGGTAAAATACAATTCCCAGGATATACTCATATGCAAAAAGCAATGCCATCATCAGTGCAGCTTTGGTCTAATGCATATATTGAATCAATGAATGATGATTTAAAATTATTACAAACTGCTTATGCATTAATTAATCAATCTCCACTAGGTTCGGGAGCTGGGTTTGGAGTGCCAATAAATATTGATCGTAAATTTTTAGCTAAGGAATTAAAGTTTGATTCAGTTCAAGACAATCCAATATATTGCCAATTAAGCCGTGGAAAGTTTGAATTATATATAATTAATATTTTTACTCAAATTATGTTTAGTATAAATAGAATTGCATCAGATATANTTCTTTTTTGTACTGATGAATTCAAGTTTTTTTCGCTTCCTGATGAGTTTTGTTCAGGAAGTTCAATTATGCCTAATAAGAGAAATCCAGATGTTTTAGAATTATTACGAGGCAGTTATTCTATTCTTATTGGTTACCAGTCACAAATTCAATCTCTATCTCAAAATCTTATATCTGGTTATAATCGTGATATTCAATTATCAAAAGAGCCAACTATGAGAAGTTTTGATCTAATTAAAAATTGTTTGGATATAAATACTCTTGTTATCTCTGGATTAATTGTTAATGAAGAAAACTGCAAAAAAGCGATGACAGATGAATTATTTGCNACAGAGCAGGCATATAATATGGTTAAAGAAGGGATACCTTTTCGCCAAGCTTATAGAAAAATTGCAGATGAGTTAATTAAAAAATAATATATATGAGTACGATACCAAAAACAATTGCTTTCCATACTTTAGGTTGTAANACAAATTATTCTGAAACCTCTTCTATATCTAGGGAAATAATTAAATCTGGATTTNAAAAAGTTGGTTATAATGAATTAGCAGATATATATGTATTAAATACATGTTCAGTTACAGAAAATGCAAATAAAGATGCTAGNAAATTTGTAAGAAAGGCAAAAAGAAACAATCCGAATGCAACTATTGTAGTAATTGGTTGTTATGCTCAATTAAAGCCTGACGAGATTGGGGAAATTGATGGTGTAGATATCGTTCTAGGCGCAAAAGAAAAATTCAATTTAATTAATCATCTCGATGGGCTTGAACTTAATAAAGGAACTAAAATTCTCAATTCTAAAATTGAATATGTAAGTAACTTCAAATCATCCTACTCACTTGGTGAAAGGACCAGATCATATTTAAAAGTCCAGGATGGCTGTAATTATAGTTGTTCTTTTTGTACTATACCTTTAGCTAGGGGTAAAAGTAGAAATGATACAATTCAGAATACTATTCAAGTTGCAAAAAAAATTGCAACTACTGAAGTCAAAGAAATTGTCCTTACAGGAATAAATATTGGNGANTATGGAAACGGATCCGATGAGTCATTTTCTGATTTGATTAAGGAAATGGATTCTTTGAGTGGGATAGATAGGATTAGAATTTCATCTATTGAGCCTAATCTTCTTTCAAATGAAATAATTGAATTAAGTGCCAGTTCAAAAAAATTAATGCCTCATTTCCATATACCATTGCAATCAGGATCAGATAATATTTTAAAAGCAATGAGAAGAAGGTATGATACTAATTTATACTCTGATCTAATTACAAATATAAAAGTTAAAATTCCTGATGTAGCGATTGGCGTTGATGTTATGGTTGGATTCCCAGGTGANACAGAAAGTGATTTTATTTCAACTTATAATTTTATTAAAAAATTAGATATTTCATATCTGCATGTATTTACTTACTCTGAGAGGCCCAATACTGATGCACTTAATATTGATAAAATAGTATCAATTGAAAAAAGGAGAGAAAGAAGCAAAAAACTTCACTTATTATCAGAACAGAAGCTGTTAAAATTTTATGATCAATTTATTGGACAAAAGAGACCTGTGCTTTTCGAGAGTATAAAAAATGGTTTACTTATAGGTCATTCTGANAATTATATCAAAATTAGATCAAAGGGTAGTCCTGATTTAATAAATACAATACAGAATGTTGAGCTATTATATAATGATGGGCAGTATGTTTATGGAGCAGTTGCTTGATTAGATTCTATATCAGTTAAAATACCATCCCATAATTTAATTCTGGCAGCCATTGAGTTTTTAGCTGCTAAAGTTGCTTCATCCCATTTAGATTTATTATCTCCACAAAGTTCTTTAATCATTTTTAAAGCAAGTGGTGTATGTTCGTCTTCATCTAGCCCTATATGGCGATCTAAATAATGTATAAATGGTTTAAGATTACCTTTTAAATTTTTATTCATTTTTTTAATAATTAGTCGAAACATATCAGGGATAACTTCTTCTCTCCCAAATGTAAACATAGATGCTATAACATGATTTNGAGAGTTATTTAATTTATTAAAAGTATTTTCAACAAACAATTTAGTATGATCTTGAACTCTTGATTTTTTTAATGCTTCAATGACATTTGATGATTCTAATTCTATTAAAAATTGATCAATAATATTTGTATTAGCGCCAGCATGATTCATCGCATGGCAATACATTTCAAAGTGACTTACACATTCTCCATAATTATCAATGTCAGATTCTTCTTCTAAAATTATTTCATTTACTAATCTAGTTAATGAACCTCTTCCAGATGGAATCCAAGGGACTTCTACGCAGGTTAAAGTTTTCTGTAAAGATTTTATAATTGACATAAAATCCCAAACTGCAAAAACATGACTNTCCATAAATATATGNAGATCATCTATNGTGTTGATTGAATTATAAATATTATGATTTTGCAATGCATCTCGCTCTGGTTGAGTAGCATCTAAAATTTTTAATATATCACTTTTTGGTATCCAGGACATTGATCATTCATATTCATCGATAGGGGGGCATGTGCAAATTAAATTGCGATCTCCATGTGCATTATTTACTCTTCCAACAGAAGGCCAATATTTATAATCTTTATTATTTTGNGAAGGATAAGCAGCAATCTCTCTTGAATAACTCTTATCCCAAGTATCATTTGTTACAACCATGGCTGTATGTGGTGCATTGATAAGGGGGTTATCATTTTTATTAAATTTTTTANTAATCACATTGTTAATCTCATTTTTTATAGAAATCATCGCATCACAAAATTTATCTAGCTCTTGTTTAGATTCACTTTCTGTTGGTTCAATCATCATTGTTCCAGCAACAGGCCAAGACATTGTTGGAGCATGAAATCCATAATCAATAAGTCTTTTTGCAATATCTTCTTCAGTTATCCCAGATTCTTCTTTAATGCCCCTAATATCAATAATGAATTCGTGTGCACAGAAACCACGAATCCCTTTATAAAGTATTGGATAATGCTCGGATAATCTTTGTGCCATATAGTTTGCATTTAATATTGCAATTTCAGTTGATGACCTTAATCCATGATCTCCTAGCATTAATATATAACCCCATGAGATAGGTAAAATATTTGCACTTCCTAATGGAGCAGAAGATATAGAATAAGTAAATTTTTCTGAATTTGATCCATAACGATGTGTAGGCAAAAATGATTTAAGATGCTCAGCTACACAAATTGGTCCCATCCCNGGTCCACCACCACCATGCGGTATGGAAAATGTTTTATGTAGATTTATATGACATACATCAGCACCAAATTCACCTAACTTAGATACTCCAACCATAGCATTTAAGTTTGCCCCATCTAAATATACTTGACCGCCATTNTTATGGACTATTTCACAAACTTCGTTAATTGATTCCTCNTAAACACCATGAGTTGATGGGTAAGTAACCATTAANGCTGCCANANTTTTAGAATATTGCGTACTTTTTNCTTTCAAGTCATCAATNTCNATATTNCCGTGCTTATCACAATCAATTACAATTACTTCCATNCCAGCCATTACNGCACTTGCTGGATTAGTNCCATGNGCAGATGATGGTATAAGACATATATTTCTTTCTGAATTACCATTNTCTATATGATAGGCTCTAATCACAAGTAGTCCCGCATACTCTCCTTGAGCTCCAGAATTAGGTTGAAGTGAACACCCTTTTAGTCCAGTAATTTTCATTAACCAATCTGATAGGTTAGATGCTAATTCATTATAACCATCAGTTTGTTCAGTAGGAGCAAATGGATGTATTGAAGAAAATTCAGGCCAAGAAATTGGTATCATTTCAGATGCTGCATTTAATTTCATAGTGCAAGAACCAAGAGCAATCATACTAGTATTTAATGCTAGATCTTTAGATTCTAACCGATGTAAATATCGCATCATTTCAGTTTCAGAATGATATCTATTAAAAACGGAGTGAGTCAAAAATTCACTTTTTCTTATATTTTTTAAATTAAATGATATACTATTATTTCTATCTGCTTTAAAAATAGATAGTATATCATTAATATCATCGTCACTACATGTTTCATCTATTGAAATCCCAACATCTTGATTTTGATAATATCTAAAATTGATTTTTAAACTTTCCGCTTTCTGTTTTATTTCATCAAGTGAAGAATTTTTTAAACAAATACGTAAAGTATCAAAAAATTGATCATGAACAATTTTATGTCCTTTGTTTTTTAATGAACTAGCTAACAAATTAGTTTTATTATAAATATCCTCAGCAATTCTTTTAATACCTTCTTGACCATGATATACCGCATACATTCCAGCCATAACAGCAAGTAAAACTTGAGCTGTACAAATATTTGAAGTGGCACGATCTCTTCTTATATGTTGTTCCCGAGTTTGAAGTGCCATTCTTAATGCTTTATTTCCATTTTGATCAATTGATACTCCAATTATACGCCCAGGCATTTTTCGTTTGAATTTTTCACTACATGAAATAAATGCAGCGTGTGGACCACCATATCCCATTGGGACACCAAATCTTTGAGAATTGCCAATTGCAATATCAGCTCCAATCTCACCTGGCGAAGGTAATATTGCTAGGCTCAGCAGATCTGTAGCTACAGATACTAGAGCTCCTGATTCATGAGCTCTATTGCAAATATCTGTAAAAGAAAAAACCTGTCCATCTGTGGCTGGATATTGCAGTAATATGCCAAATATATCCTTAGAAAATTCAAACTCATTAATTGGCTTAATATTTATTTCTACGCCTATTGGTTCTGCTCTAGTTTTAATTACATCAATAGTTTGTGGATTGCAATTATCCGCTACAAGTAATATATTTTTATCTTTAGTCGATCTTAGCATCATCACCATTGCCTCAGAGGCAGCAGTAGCTTCATCTAATAATGAGGCATTAGCAATTGGGAGCCCAGTCATATCTGTGACCATTGTTTGATAGTTGAGTAATGCCTCTAGCCTTCCCTGAGCAATTTCTGCCTGATATGGAGTGTAGGCAGTATACCAACCTGGATTTTCTAATATGTTTCTTTGAATTACTGTTGGTGTTATCGTTCCGTAGTATCCATTACCAATATAGGAGCGAAATACTTTATTTTTCTTTGCTAAAATTTTTATTTTATTTAAATATGAAAATTCATCTAGGCCGGCACCAATACCCAGATCAGACGTGTCCTTTATTGATTCAGGAACAGTTTTTTCTATTAATTCATTAATTGAATTAAGACCAAGTTCATTCAACATCTCATCAACTTCTATAGATGTTGGACCTATGTGACGTTTTGAAAAATTACTATTAAAAGTTGTTTTCATAAAAATTATAGTAAATGCAAATTGAAAATTTATTTATTTTTCTTGATATGAAATTTAGTTTGGTAAACGAGTTTTTAACTATGATAATTATTT